>NZ_JBHYKG010000330.1:0-8908 GCF_042741245.1 Kitasatospora sp. NPDC058965 | reverse complement strand
CCGCCTCGCCCTCGCGCTCCGGCCGCTCGGCGGCCTTGGGCGCGCGGCGGCGGCCGGTCCGCTCCGGCTCGGCGGCGGCCGGCTCGGCGGCCGGCTGCTCGGCGGCTGACGGTCCGTCGGTCAGGCCCGGCAGGTCGGGCAGCACCGCGGTGTCGGTCTCCTTGGGCACGTGCCGGCCCTCGCCGGCCGCCGCGCGGTCCGCGGCGGCACGGGCCGCCTCCTCGTCCAGCGGCAGCTCGACCACGTAGGTGGTGCCCGCGTGGTTGGGCAGCTCGTGCGGCTGCAGCACGCCGCCGTGCCGCTCGATCAACGCGCGGGCCATCGGCACCTGCACCGGGTTGCCGCCCCGGCCGGGGCCGCGCACCTCGATCCGGGCCACGTCGCCGCGCTGGGCGGCGGCCAGCACCACCATCGGCGGCTCGCCGGTGTCGGTGGCCACCGAGCCGGTCAGCGAGACCCCGCTGACGTCGGCCACCAGGTAGGCCAGCGCGTGGGCCAGCCGCTCCTGGTCGACGCTCACGTCCACCGCGGCGGCGTGCACCGAGAAGCGCAGCCGGCCCGGGCCGACCAACTGGCCGGCGTACTCCACGGCCCGGGCCACCAGCTTGTCCAGCGAGGTGCCGGCCCGGTCGAGCTCCTCGACGCCCGGTTCGCCGGCCTCCTGGTGGGCCAGCACGCCGTCGATCAGCATGCCGAACCGGCGGCAGTCGTCGGCCAGTGCGCGCAGCATCCAGTTGGCCTCGGGCCACAGCTGGCCGGCCGGGTCGGCGGCCAGCCGGTCGATCCGGCCGCGCAGCGCCTCCAGCGCGGTGGCCACCTCGGTCTCCAGCACCGCGGTCAGGTGCTCGGTCCTGGCGGTGAGCGCGAGCTCCTTGGTCCGGTCGGTGAAGGTCATCACCGCACCGACCAGCTGCTCGCCGTCGCGCACCGGAGCGGTCGTCAGGTCGACGGTGACCGGGCGGCCGTCCTTGCGCCACAGGGTGGCGCCGCGCACCCGGTGCTTGCGGCCCGAGGTGAGGGTGTCCAGCAGCGCCGACTCCTCGGCGGCCAGCGGGGTGCCGTCGGCCCGCGAGTGCTGGACCAGCGGGTGCAGCTCGCGCCCGCCCAGTTCGCTGGCCCGGAAGTCCAGGATGTGCGCGGCGGCCGGGTTGACCAGGACCACCCGGCCCTCCAGGTCGACGCCGAGCACGCCCTCGGCGGCCGCGCGCAGGATCATCTCGGTCTGCTTGTGCTGGCGGCGCAGCTCCGCCTCCACGCCCAGCCGGCTGGTCAGGTCGCGGACCAGGAGCAGCAGCAGGTCGTTGGCCGAGCTGGCCCGCGGCCCGCCCTCGCGGTACGGGTCGTACGGCACCAGGGGGGAGAGGGTGAAGCCGCGTCCGTCGCCGGCGCCGTCGTCGGCGAAGTCGTTGCCGGAGACCTCGACGGGGAAGGTGGAGCCGTCGGTGCGGCGGGCGGTCATCCGGACCGGCTGGGCGGCCTCGTCCGGGTCCTTCGGCGCGGGGCGCATCGAGCCGGGGATCCGGCTCGGGTCGAAGTCCGGCAGCAGGTCGAGCACGCCGCGGCCGACCAGTGAGGTGCCCGGCGTCTGCATGGCGCGCACGGCGGCCTCGTTGGCGTCCACCACCGTGCCGTTGCTGTTGACCAGCAGCAACGCGTCGGGCAGTGCGTCGAGTATCGCGGCGAGGCGAGCAGCGCCTCGGATCGGCCTGCTGCTCACGTCGACGGTCTCCTCACGACTTACGACTGCGGTCCGTGGTGCGGACCGGGCTGCCTCCGGGGGTTGGAGTATCCCATTGTTTTTGCCGAGAGGACGACCCGCCTAGTAACGTAACCAGTGGTTGGTGCCGGAGCCCCGAGCTGTGGCATCATCACAGGCACGCGGATTGCACCGGCGACGGTGCGGTTCGGGTGATGGAGGCTTCGCCTAGTCCGGTCTATGGCGCCGCACTGCTAATGCGGTTTGGGCCTTAAAGCCCATCGAGGGTTCAAATCCCTCAGCCTCCGCCCTCAAGGCCCCGCCGACTCCGGTCGGCGGGGCCTTCGGCGTTCCCGGGCGCCCCGCAAGCCGGGGCGGACCTGCCGGAACCAATCGATTTCACCCCAGGTCGGCGGTCATGTAATGTTGTCCCCGCACCGCCCCGCCGGTCCAGACCGGCAGGCGAGCGCTCATAGCTCAACGGATAGAGCACTTGACTACGGATCAAGAGGTTGCAGGTTCGAATCCTGCTGAGCGCACCAACCTCCGCTCGCGGTCCCTCGGGGCCGTACGAGCGCTCATAGCTCAACGGATAGAGCACTTGACTACGGATCAAGAGGTTGCAGGTTCGAATCCTGCTGAGCGCACCAACCGAAGGCCCCTCGGACCACCGAGGGGCCTTCGTCGTTCTCCGGCGCCCCCGGCCTCCGGTACCGGACCCGGTCGCTGACGCCCGCTCAGCCGGGCCAGCGGGCCGTGCGCAGCGCCTTGCTGCAGGTGGCCGGCAGCAGCCCGACGACCAGCGCGGCGGCCAGCACCAGCAGGGTGGTGGTCGGCGCGAGGCGGTCCAGCAGCAGGCCGACCACCAGGGTGCCGGCCGGGATCCCCGCCATCAGCACGGTCATGGTGACCGCGATCACCCGTCCGCGCAGCTCGTCCGGGACCTGCTGGAAGATCAGCACGTCGATCATCACCCGCAGTGCGGGCATCGCCAGGTTCATCAGGGCCAGCGCGACGAAGACGGTCGGCGCGCCGCCGGGCAGCAGCACGGCCGCGGTGAGCGGGACGCAGAGCCAGGCGGCCCCGAGCAGCAGCCGGCCCGGACCGGCGGCCCGCCGCAGCCGGCCGACCAGGAAGGCGCCGGCGATCGCGCCGACCGCCTCGCCGGCCAGGGTGAGGCCGACCCCGGTGCTGCCGGTGCCGCGGTCGCGCAGCAGCACGATCACCGCGAGGGTCATCGCGTTGCCCACCATGTTGAGCGGGAGCGCCGCGCCCAGGGTGGCGCGCAGCAGCGGACTGGCCAGCAGCAGGCGGGCGCCGGCCCAGAGCCGGCCGTCGGGGCCGCGCCCGCCCGGTCCGGGCCGGCCCGGCCCGGGCCGGCCGTCGAAACGGACCGCGGCGGTGGAGCAGAGCGAGGCCAGCGAGCCGAGCGCGGTGCCGAGCACCGGGACGGCCCGGCCGGCGGCGAACAGCAGTCCGGCCAGTGGCGGGCCGAGCAGGGCGGCGCCGGTGCCGCGCAGCTCCTCCCGGGCCAGCGCCTGGGCGAGCTGCTCGGGCGGGACCACGGCGCGCACCGCGAGGGTGCGGACCGGGCCGCCGTAGGCGGTGGCGGCGCCGATCACGGCGGCCGCCAGCAGCAGGTGCACCACGGTGAGCCGGCCCAGCAGTTGGGCCGCGGCCACGCTGCCGACGGCCAGGAAGCGGAGGCCGTCGGCGGCCAGCAGGACCCGGCGCCGGTCGTACCGGTCGGCCACCGCGCCGCCGTGCGGGCCGCACAGCACGGTCGCGGCCAGCTGCACCGCGCCGAAGGCGCCGGCCAGCGCGGGGGAGCCGGTGAGGGCGAGCAGCAGCAGCGGGAAGGCGGTGTCGGCGATCCGGGCGCCGAGCACCGAGGCGGCGGCGCCGGTCCAGAGCAGTTGGAAGCGGCGGTTGCGGGAGAGCGGGACGGCGGGCGGGTCGGCGGCGGTGGTGGTGCGGGGCTCGGCGGTGGTCATTTCTCTCCCCGTAAGCGTTCACTGTTTCGTGAATGGTTAGCAGCGAGGTGAATGATTGCGGATGGGTGAGCATGACCACAAGTCCTGAAGGCGTGCCAGACTGGCGGGATGCGCGAGAGGGCCGAAGAACGCCTGGTGGACGACGTGGCGACGCTCAAGGCGCTGGCCGACCCGGTACGGCTGGCGATCCTGAAGGCGTTGAACCAGCACGAGCGGCAGCCGCTCACCGCCAAGGAGCTGGCCGCCGAGCTGGGGGAGCCGCAGACCAAGCTCTACCGGCACCTCAAGCAGCTGGAGAAGGCCGAGCTGATCGAGGTGGCCGGGACCCGGCTGGTGTCGGGGATCGTGGAGAGCCGCTACCGGGCGCGCCAGCGCGACCTGCGGCTGGCCGCGGGGATCTTCGCCGAGGGGTCGGCGGAGCGGCCCGAGGCGCTGGCCGCGGTACTGGCCGGACTGGACTCCTTCCGCCAGGACTTCGAGCGGGCCGTGCTCTCCGAGCGGATGGACCTGACCCGGCCCGACGACGGCGCCCCGGGCGTCTTCCGGCACGGCGTGTTCCGCCTCACCCCCGAGCGCGCGGTCGAACTGCGCGCCGAGCTGCGCGAGGTGCTGACCCGCGCGGGCGCGGACGAGGTGCCGGCGGGGGAGCCCGCGGTCGACGTGAAGGTGTTCACGCTGATGTACACCGAACGGGACTGAGCGCGGCCGACGGCGGGGTCGGTGCGGCCGGACGGGTGGATCCCGTGACGGCGCGCCGGGCGGCGGCGGTCGCGCAGCGGTAAGTCGTGATTACTTCTTGTCACATCGTGTGCACAGGAGGGTCTCATGACCGCGAGATCGCCACGGACCAGCCGCCCCCGTCCCGGGCGGACCCGGCGGCCCGTCGTGGTCGCGGTGACCCTGGCGGCCGGGCTCTCGCTCGGGTGGCTGCCCACCGTCTCGCAGGCGCAGCAGTCCCCCGATGCCTGGACCGCCGACCAGCACGCCGTGCTCCGCTCCGGCCTGGCCGTCGACCTGAGCTTCGCGCCCGGACCCGGCGTCAGCGTGCAGGCCGGCACCGGCGGTCTCGCCGACGGCGGCTACTCCGACGGCCTGCGCGGCGGCGCGCCCGCCGAGACCTTCCGGGTGGTCCAGTCGCGCCCGCAGGCCGACGGCTCCTGGCGCACCCTGGGCACCCTGCAGCTGAGCTTCTCCCGCCCGGTCCGCAACCCCCGGCTGCACCTCAGCGGCCTGGCCGGCGCCACCGGGGGCGCGAGCGCGGCGCTGCGGCTGAGCGTCACCGGCGGTACCCCGGCCGGCCCCGTGCTCACCGCCCGCACCCCGTGGAAGGGGTGGACGACGGCCGGCGGCACCCTCGGCCCGAGCGGTCCGGACGGCAGTGCCGACGCCGGGCTGGACCGGGCCGGCAGCGTCGAGCTGGACGGCACCTTCGACACCGCCACCCTGCGGGTGGAGCGGCGTGACACCGCGTCGGCCGGCGGCGCTGCGGCCGTGCCGGTGCTCGACCAGGCCTTCACGGTCAGCCTGGACGAGGCCCTGGGCAGCGCGCCGGCCGGCTACGGCAACGCCTCGCACGTGATCTCCGACCTCTTCCTGGGCAGCGACGCCGTCTCCCCGGTGCCCACCGCGGGCCTGGCCCACCGGGCCGGCTCCCCCCAGCCCGCACCGCCGGAGATCCAGCCCGGCCGGACCGAGCACACCGGCAACGACCCGACCCTCGACTTCCCCAAGGACGCGGCGATCGGCCACTACTACGACCTCACCGTCCCGGTCAGCCCCGGGCAGTCGCCGGCCACCCTGGCCGGCTGGCTCGACTTCCGCCGGGACGGCCGGTTCGACGCCACCGAGCGTGCCCAGGTGGACGTCACCCCCGGGGCGGGCAGCGCCACGCTGGAGTGGATCGTGCCGCCGGACGTGGCGGCCGGCCAGACCTGGGCCCGGCTGCGGATCGCCCGCGACCCCGCGCAGGTCGTCTCGCCGGACGGGTTCGCGGACGCCGGAGAGGTGGAGGACCAGCTGATCGACCTCGCGGTGGGCGCGGCCAAGCCGGAGATCAGCGGCCCGGTGCCGGGCAGCTCGGTCGGTGAGGCGCAGCCCCGGTTCGACGGCGACAGCGGCGTGGCCGGGGCGACGGTCTCGGTGCTGGAGGGCGGGGTGACGCTCTGTCAGGCCCGGGTGGACCACGACGGCACCTGGCACTGCCAGTCCGGCCAGGCACTGGCGCAGGGCGAGCACACCGTGGCGCCGTCCGAGACCACCAGCGGCGGTGTGGTGCTGCAGGGGGACCCGGTGCGGTTCACGGTCAGCACCACCCCGCCGGCCCCGCCGGTCCTGACCGTGCCCGAGTACACCAACGACCCCGGGCTGTTGCTGACCGGGACCGGCGCGCCGGGCACCACGGTCACGGTGACCGAGACGGTGAACGGGACCGCGAACGAGCTGTGCCGCACCGCCGTGCGGGCCGACCGGTCCTGGTCCTGCCTGCCGGTGGAGGACCTGGCCGACGGCACCCACGTGCTGACCGCGACCGCGGTGGACGCGGCGGGCAACCGGGCGGCGGGCAAGCCGGTGCCGCTGATCGTGCGGACCGTGCCGCCCGCCAGGCCGGTGCTGACGGCCCCCGGGCCGGGCGAGGAACTGCACGAGGTCCGGCCCCGGTTGGCCGGGCGCGGCGAGCCGGGGAGCTCGGTCACGGTGGTCGCGGGCGGGGACGGGGCGCTCTGCTCCGCGGTGGTCGCGGTGGACGGCAGCTGGGCGTGCCACGCGCAGCGGGACCTGGGGGCGGGGGAGCAGTTGCTGACCCCGACGGCGGTGGACCGCGCCGGGAACGCGACGCAGGGGGAGGCGGTGCGGGTGACGGTGGTGCTGGGGAGCCCGAGCCCGAGTGCGAGCGTGAGCCCGAGTGCGAGTGCGAGTGCGAGCCCGAGCCCGAGTGCGAGCCCGAGTGCGAGTGCGAGCCCCTCGGTGGCCGCGGGAGTGGCCGACCCCACGGAGAGCGCGAGCGCCACGCCCACCCCGAGTGCGGCCACCCCGAGTGCGGCCGGCTCCACCGAGAGCCCGAGTCCGAGCCCGAGCCCGAGCGCGAGCCCGAGCCCGAGCGCCAGCCCGAGCACGAGCCCCGGCCCCACCCCCGGTGCGGCCGGTGCCTCCGCCGGGGACGTGGCGCCTCCCGTGCTGGAGGACGCTCCGGTGCCGATCCACGTCCCCACCCTGCGGGTGCTCTACGCGATCCAGAAGTCCGCCCCGTCGACGTCCGATGCGTCCCCTGCCCCGCAGCACACCACACCCCCGGACGAGCTCTCCGCCGAGGACCCGACCCCGGCCGTCGGCTCCGCCGCCACCTCGGCCGCCCGCGGGCAGGCCGTGGCCCCGCCGCCGCCCACTGCTCCGGTGGGCGCGCGGGAGGGCTCGCTCGGCGGCTGGCGCGCCGTCACCTGCGGCATCTTCCTGATCCTGGCGGGCCTGACCCTGGTCACCCGGCGGGTGCTGGCCCAGGGCAGCGGCAACCGGCGGCGGCCCCGGTGAGCCGCCGATCGGGGGTACTCGGACGCACATCTGGCGCACCGTCAGTGAGCTGGGCTTTTGTCCCCGACGGAGGGTCAGGAATCGCCGACGCGCCGACAGACAAATATCGCATTTATGCACTTATGTACTTAGCCTGACTCTGCACCGCCCGTCAGATCCGGGCCGACCGTCATGTGATTCAGCGACCCGGAGGAACCCCGTGGACGTCCCCGCCGACCCCGCCCTTCCCGTGCTGGCGGGGGCGACCCCGCTCCCCAAGGCCGAGAGGCCGATCCCGGCGCCCGCTCATCCACAGCCTGTGGACATCCGCGGCGAGCCGGCCAGCCGCCGTCCGCCGAAGGCCGACCCCGGGCTCCGGGAGCGGGCCGCGCTGGCGCTGCCGGGCTGGGTCGCGCTGCTGGCCCTGCTGCTCGCGCTCGGCTCGATCGTCGTGGTGCTGGCCCGGGTCGGGGTGGTCCCGCACCTCCTCGACTCCCTCCCGGACCTGCGCACGGACGAGGCCCGGGCGGCGGACGGCGCGGTGGTGACCGACTGGGCGCTGGCCGCGGTGACCGGGGCGGGGCTGGTCGCACTGGTGGCGCTGTCCGGACTGCTGGCCAACTCCGGCGGCGACACCCGGGTGCTCAGCCGCTGGGGCCGCTACCAGGGCACCGTCCGGCGCACCGGCCTGTCCTGGGTGAACCCGCTGCTGCGCCGCCGCCGGGTGGACGTCCGGCTGCGGCACTGGCGCAGCGAGCCGGTCCAGGTCACCGACCGCACCGGCACCCCGATCGTGGTCCGGCTGCTGGTGGTCTGGCGGATCCGGGACACCGCCCGCGCGGTGTTCGCCGTCCGCGACCACGAGAGCTACCTGCGCGAGCAGATCCACGCCGTGCTCACCCGGATCGCCAGCACCCTGCCGTGCGACAGCAACGCGGCCCCCGGCCCGGCGCTGCGCGACGGGCAGTGGTTCGCCGACGAGCTCAGCCGGGCACTGGCCGCCGAGGCGCTGCCCGCCGGGCTGGAGGTCTACTCGGCGCAGCCGCTGGTGCTGGAGTACGCCCCGGAGGTGGCCGACTCGATGCGCCGCCGCAAGCTGGCCGACCTGGACGCGGGGCTGCGCACGGTGCTGGTGGACGACGCGGTGGAGGCGGCCGCACTGGCCGTGCGCCGACTGGAGCGCGCCACCGCCCAGGAGTTGGACGAGGCGGCCCGCAGCGCCCTGATGGAGCAGCTGCTGGTGGCCTTCGTCGCGCCGGCGGGGGTGACGAGCGCCGTGCCGGCGCCGGGCGCCCGGCCGGTCGGCCGTCACGGCAGTACCAGGAACGGGGCCGGCACGGAAGGAAAGCGGTCATGAGGATAGCCAGCGACCCGGCACTGATCGGGTTCCAGGAGCGGATCGGGGAGCCGACGGCGCAGCTGCGCTGCGGGTGCCACTACTGCGCGGGCCGGGCGGGCAGCCGGCGCGGCAGGCCGACCGGGCGGTCCGCCCGAATATCTCCCCTGCGGCTCACGGTCCGCGGGACCTGCCTCGCCACCACGGTGCTGACCGGCGCCGGAGTCGCCGGCCTGACCGTCGGCGCGGGCACCGCCCACGCGGACTCCGCCCCCAGCCGCGCGGGCTGGGACGGTTCGGTCTACTGGTTCCGGAACGAGTCGGGCGAGTGGCGGTACACCAAGTACTACGACACCTACGTCGCCCGCACCCAGCAGG
>NZ_JBHYKG010000329.1:0-8945 GCF_042741245.1 Kitasatospora sp. NPDC058965 | reverse complement strand
GGGCCGCCGCCGTGCGGATCGGGGGCGGTGGTCGTCCCGGTGCCGGGTACGGGTCTGCCGCCTTCCGGGGAACGGCGTGGGTCGCTGATCACGGGCATGTGTCCTGCAACCTGGTTCGGCAGACGGTGGTTACGTGCAGGGGTCCGTTCGGGTGGTCAGCAGGCTTGTCGGTCGGCGGTATCGGGTGGTGGTGGGGCGAGGGCCGGGCGGGTGGGGGCGGGTGCGATCCGCAGCGTGGGCACGGGTGCGGGGAGTCCGCTGACGGGAGTGGTCCGGGCCGGTGGCGCAGGCTGTGCGTGCGCGGTGCGGATCCAGCGGGCGAGCGCCTGGGCGAAGTCGGGGCCCAGCGCGGCGGCCCGGTACAGCTGGTCGAGGTCGCCGGGCCGCAGGGCGATGCCGGCTTGGGACAGGGCCGCCAGGAGCGGCTGGACGAGGGTCCACTGCGTGCGCAGCGCGGGCAGGGTGCTGGGATGCTCGGGGTCTGTCACGTAGGGGCCAACTGCCCAGCCCGGGGCAGGACACGGTGCCGGGCGGGTATTCAGCCGGGCGACGCAGCCGGGGTCGGGCTCACCAGCCCGCGGTGCCCGCACCACCCTTGAAGGGCCCGCCGATCTCGTCGGTGATCCAGCCGCCGTAGAAGCCGCCCTGCTGGGGTCGCACCTCCTCGCCGTCGACGGTGCACCGGTCCACCCGCCCGGGGTAGAACGCCAGGAAGCCGCGCAGGACCTCGTAGACCGGGAACGGTTCCGGGTAGCTCCACACGGCCTGCGGGGCGTGCCGGTCGGCCACCCGCAGGTCCCAGTAGTGGGCCTGTCCCTTCCACTCGCACAGGCTGGTCCCGGCCGCGACCGTGAGCAGTTCGGTGGCCACGTCCTGCGGCGGCAGGTAGTACACCGGCGGGTGGCTGGTCTCCAGCACGCGCAGGGCGTGGGTGGTCGAGGCCACCAGCCGCCCGCCGAACCGGACCTGCACCTGCAGTCCGTCGGCCGGCACCACTGCGGGTGGCCGGGGGTAGTCCCAGACCGACTCGGCCGGGCGGTCACTGCCACGCATGGGTGCTCCTCCTCCGTCTCCGCCACCGTGCGTCGACGGGCCGGGGCGGGCCACTCGCACCGCCTGTGCACCGTTGGGACAGGACCGCTCGGGCCGCGGCCCATCCGAACGGCCGCCCGCGCCGAAGTACCCGAGCCACCGACCGCACGTGGGGAGGCAAGGACAGAAGGGGGTCCCGATGATCACGGTGGAGCGCACCGTCCTGGTGAACCGGCCGCGCGCCGAGGTGTTGGCGTACCTGGCCGACTTCGGCCACACGGCCGACTGGGACCCGGGCACCGAGAGCTGCACCCGCCTGGACGCCGGCCCGGTCGCGGTGGGTGCGCGCTGGCGCAACGTCTCCCGCTTCCGCGGGCGGCGGACCGAGCTCGCCTACCGGCTGGAGCAGTACGGGCCGGACCGGCTGGTGTTCGAGGGCCGGAACCGGACCGTCACCGCGACGGACGACATCGGCCTGCGGCCCGCCGGCACCCACACCGTGCTGGTCTACCGCGCGCGGCTGCGCTTCCACGGGCTCGCCCGCCTCGCCGCACCGCTCCTGCGGCGGGAGTTCGAGCGCCTGGCGGACGCGGTGGCCGCGCGGCTGCCCGAGGTCCTGGAGGAGGGATGACCGCTCCGCCCCGGGCATCCGCAACCGTCCCCGGGCATCCGCAACGGTCCCCGCGCACCGTACGGGAGGCACACCGTGAACCACCTCCGCCCACGCGCCCGCGGCCCCGGTGACCTGGTCGCACGCATCTGCCGTGCAGTGGCGTCCGGCGACGCCCTGCTGGTCGAGGTGCTCCTCGCCGTGCTGGAGAGCGTCGCCGACGACGCGTTGCTGCAACGCCTGGCCGAGGCGCTGACCCGCGACCCCCGGGCGGTGCCCGCAGCCCGGGGCGGCAGCGCGGGCAGGTCGAGCAGGCGCCGGCACAGCGTTTCGGGACCCCGCCCGCCCGGGCCCGTCAGCCCTGACCGCGGTGGCGGTCCGGATCGTAGATCGCGGTGAGGAACGGGCTCAGGCCCAGCGCGAAGAAGCCGTACTCCAGCTGCTGGTACCAGGCCCGTTCGTCCTCCAGTTCCTTGCCGACCTGGACGGGGAGCCGCCCGCCTTCGCCGCCGGTCGCCGCCATCGCCACGAACGCCGTGCCCTCGTCGGCGGGGTCGGACGGGCGGGCGAGCACCGTGAAGTCCCAGGTCGCCGCCCCGGGCACGTCGGACCCGGTGTCCAGGCGGCGCAGCACGAAGGTGGGCTGGGCCAGCAGCACCGAGGACTGCGCGCGGATCGCCATCGTGCCGCGCTCGACGACGCGCCAGGGCGGCTCGGGCCGGGTGTGGTGGAGGTCCGAGAACAGCTCCTCGCGCAGCTTCGAGTACTCGACGGGCGCCTGCGCCAGGGAGCGGGTGTCCTCGGCCAGTTGGCGGCTGGTGTCGCAACTGTCGAGCAGGCCGGCCAACGCGTCCAGCCGGCCCCGGATCCACGGCTTGAGGAAGCGGTCGAGGCCGCCCAGCCGGTAGGCGTCCTCCGCCGACTCGGCGACCAGCAGCGCACCACGGCTCAGGGCCCGGTGCCGTTCCACGAGACTCACGATGTCTCCCGTTCTCCCCGGCGACGACCGCCGCCGTTCATCCTAGGCATCGGCGGCGGGCTTCCTCCGGCGGACGGGAGAACCTGCGGCGCGGGCTACTTGCTGTTCAGCGAGGTGTTGTTCCACCAGCCCTGGCGGCCGGCGGCGAAGCTGACGGTGCGCTCGCCGATCCGGCCCTCGTAGGTGGTGCCGGTGGTCAGTGGGCTCTTCGGCAGGACGCCGTGGGCGTCCTTGATACTGGGGACGGTGAGGGTGGCCGCCGGGGCCAGGTCGGTCGGCCGGAAGCCCTGCGGGTTCACCGTGGTGATCACCTCGTCCCAGTTCGGGGCGGCGGCCAGTTGGTGGGCGAGGTGCACCTCGTCGTCGCGGCCGAAGGCGAGGCAGGTCAGGTAGTCGGGGTAGCCGCCCTCGGGGTCGAGCGGCAGGTAGTGGACCACGTCCTGCTTGCGGCAGGTGGCGTCGACGGCGGGGAGCAGCGGGGTGAACGTCCGTGCGCCCTGGGCGTCGACGGTGACGCGTTCGAGTTCGACGGGCAGCGAGGTGCGGGTGCCGTCGACGATCTCGCTGAGCGGCCAGTGGCCTTCCGTGAACAGCGAGTAGTAGACCTGCTGGTCCTCGTGCTCGGCGAGGTCGGCGAGGTAGAGCGTGCGCAGCTGGTCGGGCAGGCCGAAGGTGGTGATCAGCTGGAAGGCGTGGACGGGGACGTAGTACAGCGGCAGGTGGTAGCTGAAGACCGTCTTCTTGCCGATGAGCAGGAAGCGGTGGCCGTGCCGCGGGGCGTCGGTGTCGGTGTCGGCGTACGTGTCGGTGTGCACGGCGCTGCTCATACGGGGGTCTCCTCGGGGGTCGTGGTGTGCCGGCGGTGCCAGAACGGCTGGTCGGGCCAGCGCTGTTCGGTGCCGTAGTGGGTGCGGTGGTTGCGGCGGTAGGCAGTGTCGACGGCGGCGAGGGTGCGCGCGTAGCCGTCGAGCGCACCGGCGTCGCCGGCGAGGTGGGCGTGCACGGCGCGGCCCCCGCTCAGTCCGGTGAACAGGGCGGTCAGGATGCCCTGCGAGGACAGCGGGTCGAAGGCCGCCGCGGCGTCGCCGACGGCGGTCCAGCCGTCGCCGGTGGCGGTGTCGAGCCGGACGGTGTGCGCGGGGGCCCGGCGCAGCGCGGTGCCCGCGGCCGGCGGGTGCCGGGCGGCGAGGCGGCCGATGTGTCGGGTGGCGGCGAGCGCGGCCGCGAACCCGGGGTGGCGGGCACCGGGCAGGTCGGCATCGGTGAACCGGGCGAGCAGGCGGCGGCCGGCGGGCAGCGGCGCGGTGTACCACCAGCCCTCCGGGGCGGCCTCGACGGTGGTGGTCGTGTCGGCCGACTCGGCGGGATCCAGGGTCAGGTGGACGGCGACCAGCCGGTCGCGGACCAGCCGCCGCGCCCCGCAGGCGGTGGCGACGGCGGCCGCCCGGCCGGTGGCGTCGACGATCCACCGGCAGCGCACGGTGGCGGTGCGGGCCGGTCCGCGCAGCTCGACGGTCCAGTGGCCGCTGCCGGTGCTGCCGCTGCGGTGGCCGGCGCCGGCCCGCCCGGTCGGGCGGGCCACCGTGCGTGCGGCCACCCGGACGCCCTGCGCGCGGGCGTGCTCGCGCAGTTGGCGGTCGAACAAGGGGCGGTCCAGGTGCCAGCCGTGGCCGTGCGGGTCACGGATGCTGTCGAGTGAGGCGAGGACGTCCGTGCCCCACGCGGAGCGGTTGGCGTAGCAGGGGAGGTGACCCCGCGTCAGGGCGTGGTCGGCGCCGAGGTCGCGCAGCAGGACCCGGGCGGCGGCGGGCAGCGCCTCGCCGACGGGCGCCGGTCCGCGCCCGGCGTCGACGAGCAGCACGGTGCGGCCGGCCCGGGCCAGCGCGATGGCGGCGGCCGAGCCCGCCGGGCCCGCGCCCGCGACGACGACGTCGTAGCGCCCGTCCGCCGCCGCCGTCGCGTGGTCGTGCGGGGGCCCGGCGGAGGTCACCGGGAGCCGTCCGCGGGCTTGGCACCGCCGCCGTTGGCGGCGTCCGTACCGAAGGGGTCGAGCTTGTCGATGTAGCCGGCGGTGATCTCCGCGCGGTCGTGGCCGGTGTCCTGGGCGAGCGCGTCGAGCACCCCGCCGTAGGCGGCGGAGTCGAGCGCGGTGGCCTCGGGCAGGTGCACGGTGATCAGGTTGCGGGTGGGCAGCACGCCCTCCAGCGGGAAGCCGGGGACGGACTCGACCTGCATCAGCTCGGGGAACCGGCCGTCACCGACGGTGTAGCGGCGGGTCTCGACGATCCCGAACTCGTGCCACTCGGCGACGGCCTGGGCGAGTTGCTGCGGGTAGTCGCCCTGCAGGCCGCGCAGCCAGGAGGCCCGGCGGGCGAAGGCGTCCTCCCGCTCCTCGTCCGAACCGGGCCGGCCCGCCTCCTTGTTGACGATGTGGAAGTCCTCGTCGGTGAGGACGTGGTTGGGCACCCGGGCGGGCCAGAAGGTCGGGACGTACGGGTCGTACCGGTTGTGCGGGAGGGCGCCGAACTCGTAGCCGGAGCGGCAGCTGGCGGTGTCGGTCTGCCAGGGCACGGCCATCCAGCGGGTGAGGTCGCCGGGGCCCTGGGCGTGCAGCGGGCCGTCCGGGCCGAGGCAGCGCGCGGTGCTCAGCTGCGGTCCGTAGTCGGGCTCGGGCTGGCCGTCGGGGCGGTGCAGGATGCGGAACGGCTCGCTGTACAGGGTGGGGTGGCGGACCGGCCAGGTGACCTCGCAGCCGGGGTGGAAGGCGTCGGCGAGGCAGAAGTCGAGGGCGGCGCGGTCGAGCAGGCCGGGCTGGTCGGCGGGCGGGGCGTCCTCCAACCGGTGCGGGAAGCCGGGCCACGGCGCGGTGGAGAACGCGCCGCGGGACCACCGGTCGAGCTGGTCGAGCTGGGTGTCGGAGAGCATCAGGTACTGCAGCGGGGAGGTGGGCCTGCTGGACATCCCGTCGCCGTAGATCCACGGCCAGGGCTGCGGCGAGAGTCCGTCGCGCGGGTAGTAGCGCATCGCCAGGTAGACCTGGCGGCGCAGCTCGCGGTAGCGCTCGGCCGGGTCGGACAGGCGCTCCAGCAGCGACGGCGACAGGAAGTCCTCGGGGCCGCCGTGGCCGTGGTGGGTGGCGTAGCCGTGGTTGACCCACTGGAGCTCGTTGAACCGCCGCAGGATCGGCTCGATGTCGCGGGCGAAGGAGACCTCGCCGTCGGCGGGCACCGCGCCTTGGCGCAGGAACAGGTCGTGCAGCAGGTCCCAGAGGGTGCGCACGGTCTTCACGTCGGGGGCGTAGTTGGGCGGGGCGACCACCACCCAGGCCCCGTGGACCGGAACGGGCGTGCCGCCGAGGGTGACGGTGGCGGTCACCGGTCCGTCCGACGTGTCGTCGTGCCAGCCGTCGTTGTTGCCGTAGGAGTGCAGTTCCTCGCCGCCGGGCGCGCCGGAGACGCCGGTGCCGCCGAGGACGACGAGGCGGCCGTGCTCGTCGGTGTGCATCCGGCCGAGCGGGACGGGGACGCCGAGGAAGCTGCCGCCGGTGAACTCGACGGTCGCCGTGGTGCCGGCCGCCAGGGTCTTCCGGCCGGGGTCGATGACCAGGGACGCGCGGTCGGTCTGCTTGGCGTTGCGGAGGGCGGAGGCCTTGCCCGCCATGTCGGGGATGTCGAAGGCGAGGTCGAAGTTGTACCAGGCGGCCTTGCGGTTGGCCACGTGCACGGCCCACTCGATGGTCAGGCCGGCCTCGGCGGTGGTCAGTTCGCGCACCACCCGGCCGGTGCTGTCGTAGCCGTAGATCCGGAACCGGGCGGCCTGGCGCTTGATCGCGCCGGTGTCGTCCTTGTGGAAGCCGGGCGGAACGGGTTCGGGGGAGGGCGTCTCGGGGCCGTAGAACCAGCCGTCCTCGTGGGTGCTGTTTCCGATCCGGGCGACCCCGATCGCGGGGTGGATCTTCGCGTAGGCGATCTGATCGGTCATCAGGCTGCCAGGCTCCTTCCGGGTGGGTGCGGTGCCGCCCACCATGGCAGGTCGAATACGATCGATCCTTGCGCCGCGCGGCGCGCACGTCGATGTGTGACCCGAAGGAGTGAGCCGTCGGCGGGGTGCTCGACGGGCGCCGGAGGTCTCCGTTGCCGCCCGTGGCGCACCGGGGTGCGGCTGCGCTTGCGCGGAGGGCCGCAGCGCCACGAGCCCGGACCGCGCTTCCTCGGCGCGATCCGGGCTCGTGGGTCGACCCGTTCCCCGTGTGCTCGGAGCAGGGGTGTCCGGGGGTCAGGGGGTCAGGGGGTCAGGGGGAGGCGACGACGTCGCTCGGGCCGCCGAAGGTGGAGCTGACGGGCTTTCCGGTGCCGTTGATCACCGAGTCGATGCCGCCGGAGCCGTTCAGGAAGACGGTCATCAGGTCGTGGAGCTGGACGCCCGGGGCGGTGGGCGCCTGGAAGGCCATGGCGTTGTGGATGTCGACGCCCTGGTTGAAGAAGGAGTAGCTGCCCATGCCGTAGCCCTGGAAGGAGGTGACGCGGGGGGAGACGGCGAAGGCCGGGTAGCCGTTCTGGGTAGGGCTCGCCTGCCAGGCGGCCTGGTTCGGCACCTCGTAGGGGTTCTCGTTCTGGAAGAAGACCACCTGGCCGTGCTGGCCGTTCCAGCGGGTCTCGGTCTTCTGGAAGTGCTCCACGGCCAGTCCGGTCGCGGTGACGCGGTCGCCGTTGACCACCAGGCCGGTGTCGCTGCGGTCGCCGGTCCAGGTGCCGGCGCCGGCGCCGTGGTCGGCGCGCCAGAGCCACGCGTCGTCGATCAGGGTGTCGTTGCTGTCGACGACGAGCGCGGTGGTGGCGGACCCGGCGGTGGCGCCGCCGATCCGGAAGAACACGTCGTCCAGGGTGATCGGGTCGGCGGCGTGGCCGGCCTTCGCGCCCCCGGCGCCGCGGGAGTCCCCGTCGCCCCGGGAGTCCTCGTCGCCCCGGGCGTCGTCGGAGCCCTGCGCGTCCTCGCCGCCCCTGGTGCCGACCTTCAGCAGGCTCGGCGAGGTGACCGGGCCGGCGTCGAAGATGACGCCGGTGACGTTCACGCCGTCCACGTCGGCGATCTTCATGGTGGTGTTGCCGCGGGTCGGGACCAGGGTCGGGAAGCCGAGGCCGACGATCTTCGTGTCCGGCCGGGTCACCTTGACGGTGTCGGCGAGCTGGTAGACGCCGGGCGTGAACAGCAGGTTGTCACCGGCGGCGAGTGCGTTGTTGATGCGCTTGGCGCTGGTGCCGGGCTGCACCACGAAGAAGGAGTCCAGCGGGAGCGAGCTGCCCGGGGTGGCGCCGGCGGTCCAGCTCGGGCCGGAAGAGTCGGTCTGCGGTGACGGGACGAAGACCCGGTACGCCCCGGTCCCGTCCAGGTACAGGTACGGGGCCTCGCGGGTCTGCGGGCAGGTGGCGAGCGTGGTGTACGGGTTGGGGCCGCCGCTGAGGCCGGAGTTGTCGGCGAAGGACTGCGCGGGCGCGCCCTGGTCGCCGCAGAAGACCTGGTTCCAGACGCCGTTGGTCCAGCCGTCGAGGGCGCTGTCGCGGGTGAAGAACTGCTGCTGCGAGCCGTTGATGACGGTGCCGCCGGTGAACCGGGAGTCGGCAATGAAGCCGCCGCTGGCCCAGTCGGGCGAGCCGGTGCAGTAGTCCATCAGGGTCAGGTTGCCGTTGACGTGCACCCGGCGCAGCGGGGCGGCCTGGGAGACCGCCCAGAAGTCGGTGTTCCCGTAACAGCCGCTGCCGCCGGTGACGTTGACGGTGAGGTTGGTGAGTGAGCGCCAGAAGTTGGTGGTGGCGTAGCACTGGGTCTGCACGCCGCCGTTGCACTGGTTGTAGACGTTGACCGACCCGTTGATCACGACGTCGCCGGGGTTCTGCCCGAGGCCGGCGACGCTCTCGTAGAAGCCGACCGAGAAGGTCAGCGGGGCGGCGGTCGAGCCGTACGTGCCGGGCTTGAACAGGACGGCGTAGCGCTGGGTGCCGAACTCGTTGCCGGCCTGGGCGCCCGCGATGGCGTCGAGCCGGGCCTGGATCGTGGACTGGGGCATGCTCGGGTCGAAGACGACGACGTTCGAGCCGAGGCTGCCGCCGGTGGCCGGCGGCGCGGCCTCGACACCGGCCGCCCCGGCGGGCGTCGCGGTGGCCATCGCCCCGAGGAGGGCGGCCACGGCGAGGGCCGCGCGGGCGAGGCGGGCGGGTCTTCTCACGCTGTTCAAGTGGGGTGCACCCTTCTGGCGGGCCCGGTGGGCGGCCTGGATGACCGGGGACTGGTTCTCGTGCGGGGTAGACGCGCTCATGTGCGCAGGGT
>NZ_JBHYKG010000328.1:0-8949 GCF_042741245.1 Kitasatospora sp. NPDC058965 | reverse complement strand
GCAGCGCGGGCGGGCAGTCCTGGTAGACCACCGGCACCAGCCAGCGCTCGATCGCCGCCGTGCCGACGCTGGTGTGCGCCGCGGAGGTGCCGGCGGGGAAGGGGCCGCCGTGGTGCTGGGCGCGGCTCACCGCGACGCCCGTCGGCCAGCCGTTGACCACGAGCCGGCCGGCCCGGCGCCGCGCCACCGCGAGCACCCGCTGCGCCGCCGCCAGGTCCGCCGGATCCGCGGTGTCCAGGTGCACGCTCACCGTCAGGCTGCCCGGGCAGGCGGCGACCCGTCCGGCGGCGTCCGCGAGGGTGTCGCCCAGCACCAGCACCCCGACCGGGCCGAACCGCTCCTCGGTGAAGAACTCCGGCTCGGCGTCGAAGAGTTCACCCGGTATGGCGACCAGGGCGGGGGTCCCCGCCCAGGGGCCCTCGCCGGCCCGGCCCTCGGCCAGCAGCCGGACGCCGGGACGGTCCAGCAGCTGCGCCACCCCGGCCGCGTACCCGGCGTGGATCCGCGCGGAGAGCATCGGCCCGCCCCCGGTCTGCGCCACCGCCTTCGCGAACTCCGCCAGCAGCCCGTCGTCCTGCGGCACGAACGCCAGCCCCGGGTTGGTGCAGAACTGCCCCACCCCCAGGGTCAGCGACCCGGCGTACCCCTGCGCCAGCCCCGCCGCGTCCCGGGCCGCCGCACCCGGCAGCACCACCACCGGGTTCACCGAGCCGAGTTCGCCGTAGAACGGGATCGGCACCGGCCGCCGCGCGCAGAGTTCGGCCAGCGCGAGCCCGCCCCGGGTGGAGCCGGTGAACCCCACCCCTGTGACCGCCGGGTGCCGCACCAGCGCGACCCCGGCCTCGACGCCGTGCACCAGGGCGAAGACCGGCGGCGCTCCGGCCCGGTCCAGCGCACCGCGCACCAGCTCGGCGGTCCGCCGCGCGGTCAGCGGGTGCGCCTCGTGCGCCTTGACCACCACCGGGCAGCCGGCCGCCAGGGCCGAGGCGGTGTCACCGCCCGCCACCGAGAAGGCGAACGGGAAGTTGGACGCCGCGAAGACGGCCACCAGTCCGGTCGGCCGCTTGATCCGGCGCAGGTCGGGGCGGGCGCCCTCGGCCGGCTCGACCACCACGCCCTGGTAGCCGCCCTCGCGCAGCAACTCGGCGAAGAGCCGGAGCTGACCGGTGGTGCGGGCGATCTCGCCGGTCAGCCGGGGTCGGCCGAGTGCGGTCTCGGCGTCCGCGAGCTCGGTCAACTCCGCTGCATGGGAGTCGAGTTCGTCGGCGATCAGGTCCAGTGCGCGGGCCCGGTCGGCGCGCGGCGCGTCGGCCCAGGCCTGCTCGTGCCCGGCCAGGTCGGTGCAGACCGCCGCGGCCTGCTCGGGGGTGGTGGCGGGGACGGGGGAGCCGTACGGCTCGCCGGTCCGCGGGGCGTAGCCCTGCACGTCGTCGGTCACAGCGGCTCCTCAGAGGTGGTCGGCGTCGAGCTCGGACGCGGTGAACGGGCCGCCCAGGTGGGCGAAGACGGGGTCGTCCGGCGCCGGCTCGCCGTGCTCCGCGACCAGTTTCGCGGCGAACACCTCGGCGTCGTCCGCCGGTTCGTAGCCGAGCGCGCGCGCCTCGGCGAGCGAGACCCAGCCGCCGCGGGTGTTGGCGGAGACCCCGTAGGCGATCCGGTAGCCGGGCCGCGGAACCGTCAGGCAGGCCTCCACCAGCCGGCCGCAGTCGTCCGGCGAGAGCCAGGTGGACAGGGCCCGGGGGTTCGGCGGCTCCGGGAAGCAGGTGAGGATCCGCAGGCAGATCACGTCCAGCCCGTACCGGTGGTGGTACAGCGCGCCGAGCGCCTCGCCGGCGGCCTTGGAGACGCCGTAGTAGGTGTCCGGCAGCGGGGGAGCGTCGGCGGTCAGCGGGTACTCGGCGGGCGTGCGGTAGCCGACGGCGTGGTTGGAGGAGGCGAAGACCACCCGGGGCACGCCGGCCCGGCGGGCGGCCTCGAAGACCGTGTAGGTGCCGTTGATGTTGACGTCCAGGATCTGCGCCCAGGGCGCCTCCACCGAGATGCCGCCGAGGTGGACCACGGCATCGACGTCCCGGCACGCCTCGACCAGGGCCGGCAGGTCGGTGACCGAGGCCCGCACCGACTCCTCGCCCGCGGCCGGTTCGAGCGGGACCACGTCGAGCAGGCGCAGGGTCCGTCCGGGCCGGGCCAGTCGCGGCCGGAGCAGGGTGCCGACGCCGCCCGCGGCGCCGGTGACGAGGATGCGGGACACGGAGTGACTCCTCTGTCTGAGGGAGTGCCGTTCGGCAAGGTCGAGCCTATGCTCACAGAGGATCGAAACGTTCACAAGAAAGTGCGCTGTTCATATATGCGAATAGTCTGAGTCTTGACCGCCGCCGCCTCGCAAACCTACGCTCGCGGGGTTCACATGCATGTACGTCGTTCTTGAACGTGAAAGGACTGCCGCTGTGGCCGCACTCGCCGACCGTCTGGACGGCCTGCTCTTCTTCCCCGTGACCGCCTTCGACGCCGCCGGCGCCTTCGATCCGGACGGCTACCGCCGGCACCTGCGGGCCCGGCTGGCGGACGGTCCGGCCGCGGTCTTCGCCGCCTGCGGCACCGGCGAGTTCCTCGCGCTGGCGCCCGACGAGTACGAGCAGTGCGTCGCCGTCGCGGTGCAGGAGGCGGCCGGCCGGGTCCCGGTGGTGTCCGGCACCGGCTACGGCACCGCGCTGGCCCGCACGTACGCGGCTGCCGCCGCCCGGGCCGGCGCCGACGGGCTGCTGGTGCTGCCGCCCGAGGGCGTCGAGGGCGGGCAGCAGGGCCTGCTCCGCCACTACGAGGCGCTGGCCGCGAGCACCGGGCTGGACCTGATCCTCTACCAGCGCGGCCAGCAGGCCTTCGAACCGGCCACCGTCGCCCGGCTGGCCGAGGTACCGGGCATCGTCGGCCTCAAGGACGGCCGCGGCGACCTGGACCTGATGCTGCGGATCGTCAGCGCCGTGCGCACCGCGGGGCGGGCCGACTTCCGGTTCTTCAACGGCATGCCGACCGCCGAGATGACCCAGCTCGCCTACCGCGCGATCGGGGTGCCGCTCTACTCCTCCGCGATCTTCTGCTTCGCGCCCGACCTCGCGCTCGCCCTGCACCGGGCCTTCGACCAGGAGGACGCGGCCGCCCTCGACACCCTGGTCGACGTCTTCCTGCGCCCCTACGTCGAGCTGCGGCGCCGCCGGCCCGGCTACGCCGTCTCGCTGGTCAAGGCCGCCACCCGGGAGCTCGGCCACCCGGTGGGCGGCGTGCGGGCGCCGCTCACCGAGCCCGAGCCGGAGCACCTGCGCGAGCTGCTGGAACTGGTGGACCGGGCGCGCGAGGTGCTCGGCCGCGGTGGAGCGCTCGGGTGAGCAGGATACGGGCCGGGGGGTACCTCTACCCGTGGGACGTGGACGGCGACCCCGGCCTGCCGGCGCGGCTGGCCGACCTCGGCGTGCACCGGGTGGCGCTGGCCGCCGCCTACCACTCGGTGCGGGCGCTGACGCCGCACCACCCGGTGCACCGGGTGGTCACCGCGCCGCACTCGGCGGTCTACTACCGTCCGGACCCGGCTCGTTGGGCGGGCGCGGGGCGGCTGCGGCCGGTGGCGGCCCCGTGGGCGGCCGACGCGTTCACCCGGGCCGCCGCCGTGCTGACCGGGGTCGGCGTGGAGGTCTACGGCTGGGCCGTGCTGGCGCACGCCCAGCGGCTCGGGGCGCAGCACCCGCAGGCCGCCGTGCTCAACGCCTACGGCGACCACTACCCGTGGGCGTTGTGCATCGCCAACCCGCTGGTGCAGCAGTACTGCGCCGCGCTGGCCGCCGAGGTCGCCGCCCAGCCGGGCCTGGCGGGCCTGGAGCTGGAGTCCTGCGGTTGGTACGGCTTCGACCACCTGCACGCGCACGACAAGACGGCGGGCGTGGCGCTGGCGCCGACGGCGCGGCTGCTGTTCTCGCTCTGCTTCTGCCCGCACTGCCGCCGGGGGTACCAGGAGGCCGGCGCCGCACCGGACGCGCTGCGGACGGCGGTGCGCGGCGCGCTGGACCGGGTGTTCGCCGGGGCGGCGGCGGACGCGGCGCTCGACCCGGAGTTGTTCGCGGCGGTGGCCCGGATGCGGGTGGCGGTGGCCGGGAGGCTGCGGGCGCAGGTGCTGGCGGCGGTGCGGCGGGAGCGGCCGGGCCTGCCGGTGCTGCTGCACGCCCAGCCGGACCGGCTCGGCTTCGGGGCCTCGCCCGGGCTGGACCCCGCGGCGGAGCTCGGCGGGGACTGCGGCCTCGTCCTGCAGGCCCAGGTGCGCTCGCCGGGGGCGCTGGCGGCCGTCGCGGCCTGTGCGGGCCCGGGCCGTCGGGTGGCGGCCACCGTCGGAGCGGTCGCCGGGCTGGGCGGCGACCGGGCGGACCTGGCCGGCTGGTGCCGTGCGCTGCTGGCCGGCGGCGCGAGCGAACTGCGCTTCTACCACCTGGGACTGGCCGCCGCCGCCGACCTGGCCGCGGTCCGGGAGGCGGTGGCCGGGCTCGGCTGACGCCGGGTCACCGCGCGCTGCCGGCGGGGCGCCGGGGCGGTGGCCCGCGTCCGGAGCCCGCGGCTCAGAGGTGACGGGTCGCCAGGTCCAGCCGCTCCTGCGCCGCCAGCAGCGCGTCGCGGATCATCTGCTCCCGACCCGGCGTCAGGCGGGCGACCGGGACCGAGCAACTGACCGCGTCGCGGGCCGGGCGGCGGTAGCCGAGGGCGACGGCGAAGCAGCACAGGCCGGCCGTGTTCTCCTCCCGGTCGGTGGCGTAGCCGCGCTCGCGGATCTCGCGCAGGTCGGCGAGCAGGGCGTCGCGGGTGGTGCGGGTGTGCTCGGTCAGCGGCTCCAGGCGCTCCGGCAGCATCGCGGCCACCTCCTCGTCGGTGAAGGTGGCGAGCAGCGCCTTGCCGAGCGAGGTGGCGTACGCGGGCAGCCGGCGGCCGACCCGGGTGAACGGGCGCAGGTAGTGCTGCGAGGCGCGGGTGGCCAGGTAGACCACGTCGGTGCCGTCCAGCCGGGCCAGGTGGACGGTCTCGGTGGTCTCGTCGGCCAGCCGGTCCAGTGCGGGGCGGGTGGCGGCCACCACCTCGTCACCGTCGATGTAGGAGGTGCCGACCAGCAGCGCGCGCACCCCGATGCCGTACCGGGTGCCGGTCAGGTCGGTCTCCACCCAGCCCAGGTCGACCAGGGTGCGCAGCAGCATGTAGAGGCTGCTCTTCGGGTAGCCGACCGCCTCCTGCACCTCGGCCAGGCTGTGCAGCCCGGCGTGCCGGGCGAAGTACTCCAGCAGCTCGACCGTGCGGACCGCGGACTTCACGTTGGCACCGACGGGTGCGGCGGGGCTCGGCTGGGCCATCGGGGTGACCTTCCTGTTCACAGATGTGGACCGGGTCCCAATATAGCGCCGCCCGGGCGGGCGAAAGCGGGTTCCGGTGTTCACGAGGCTGAACGACGTCCGGGTGCCTGACCGTTCGGGCGCGGGCCGTTCCCCCCGTTCCCGCCCGGCGCTACTGTGGCGCGCATGATCGATCTCGCTGCGGTCCGTGCCGACACCCCCGCCGCCTCGCGGCGCATCTACCTGGAGAGCGCCGGCGCCTCGCTGCCGCCGGAGCCGGTGCTGCAGGAACAGCTCGCCCACCTGCGCCGCGAGGCCGAGGTCGGCGGCTACGTCGCGGCCGACGAGCGGGCGGCCGACCTGGACGCCGGGTACGGCGTGTTCGCCGAGCTGCTGGGCTGCCGCCCCGACCAGGTCGCCTTCACCGACAGCGCCAGCCGGTCCTGGGTGACCGCCTTCGAGGCGGTGCCGCTGGGCAAGGGCGACCGGGTGCTGGTCGGCGAGGTGGAGTACGCGAGCAACGCGATCCCGATGCTGATGCGTGCCGAGGCGGTCGGCGCGAGCGTCGAGGTGGTGCCCTCGGACGAGCACGGGAGCTTCTCGGCGGCGGCGCTGGAGGAGATGCTGGACGACCGGGTCGCGCTGGTCTCGGTGGTGCACGTGCCGAGCAACGGCGGCACGGTGGCCGACGTGCGGCGGATCAGCGACGCCGCGCACCGGGTGGGCGCCCTGGTGCTGCTCGACGCCTGCCAGGCGATCGGCCAACTCGCGCTGGACGCCGAGGCGCTGGACGTGGACATGGTGACCGGGACGGGTCGCAAGTGGCTGCGCGCACCGCGCGGCACCGGCGTCCTGGTGGTCCGCGACCGGGCCGCCGAACGCCTGCGGCCCCCGGTGGCCGACCTGCGCGGGGCCGTGTGGACCGGTCCCGCCAGCTACCGACTGCACCGGGACGCCAAGGTCTTCGAGCTCTGGGAGAACAACGCGGCGGCCCGGCTCGGCCTGATCCGCGCCGCCCGCTACCTGCTCGACCTCGGCCCCGCGGAGGTCGAACGCGCCGTCACCGCGCGCGCCGCGCACCTGCGCACGGGCCTCGCGGCACTGCCCGGCGTCACCGTGCACGACCTCGGCACCCGGCGCAGCGGGATCGTCACCTTCTCCGTCGCGGGCCTGGCCGCGACCGCCGTGCGCGACCTGCTGGCGGCCCGGGACATCACCGTCACCGCGAGCTTCGCCCCGTCCACGCTGCTGGACATGTCGGCCCGTCGGCTCGACGCGATCGTCCGCGCCTCGCCGCACTACTTCGTGACGGAGGAGCAGCTCGACGAGGCCGTCGCGGCGGTGGGCGCGCTGCGCTGACGGCTCCGCAACACGGCTGTAACGGTTTGCTGCAATTTTCGGCAATGTGTTTCCGGTGGCCTTGACGCCGCGCCGCCGGGCGGGAGAAGGTCTGCTGCACGGCGGATCCCGAGGGTGCTCGGGTGCGGCCGTGCAGTGCGGGAGCCGGCGGTCGCCACCGCGTGGTTCCCCGGCCGCCGACACCCCCGGGCGGGACTCCCGGGGGTCGGTGCGGCCACCGCGTTCCGGGCGGCGTCGCGAGCCGCCCGGGGCACACCCCCACCCGCCGGCTCCCCACGGCCTCCTGGTTCCCTCCTGCGCGACGGTGCGCCCGCCCCGCGCTGCGCGCTACCCGGATCTCCGTGGTGGGCCCGCCTGCCCAGGAGAGACCCGCATGAACCGAGCACGCCCCCGTGGCCGCACCGCCCTGATGGCGGTCGGCGCGCTGCTCACCGCCGTCGCCCTGCCGCTCACGGCGCAGGGCGTCGCGCAGGCCGCCACCCCCAACGGCGGCGACGTGACCGCCAACCTCTTCGAGTGGAACTGGCCCTCGGTGGCCAACGAGTGCACCACCGTGCTCGGCCCCGACGGCTACGGCGCCGTCGAGGTGGCCCCGCCCGAGGACTCGATCCGGCTCGGCCAGTCCGGCCACCCGTGGTGGGAGGTCTACCAGCCGATCGGGTACGACCTGAACAGCCGGATGGGCACCGCCGCGCAGTTCGCCGCGATGGTGACGGCCTGTCACAACGCCGGGGTCAAGGTCTACGCCGACGCCGTGCTGAACCACATGGCCGGCGACAACAACACCAGCACCGACTCCTACGGCGGCGACACCTTCAACTCCTCGGCGTACTCGTACGCGCAGCCCGGGTACGGCTCCTCCGACTTCCACGCCTACCCGGCGAACTGCCCCAACGCCGACCTGTCGATCAACGACTGGAACAGCGTGCAGCAGGTCCAGGAGTGCGACCTGTCCAACCTGGAGGACCTCAACACCGAGAGCGCGCACGTGCGCCAGGCGGAGGCCGGGTACCTGAACAGCCTGGTCGCGGCCGGCGTGGACGGCTTCCGGATGGACGCCGCCAAGCACATCGCGCAGGCCGACATGGCGGCCGTACTGTCCCAGGTCAACTCCACCACCTGGACCGGCTCGCGACCCTACGTGTACCAGGAGGTCATACCCGGCAGCTCCGGGTCGCTGGCCCCGAGCGCCTTCGAGTCCAACGGCAGCGTGATCGAGTTCAGCTACGCCCGCGACCTGAAGAGCCAGTTCACCGGCAGCATCGCCAACCTGAAGAGCTTCGGCCAGAGCTGGGGCCTGGAGCCGCCGGCCGCCTCGACCTCGATGGTCACCAACCACGACACCGAGCGCGACGGCAGCACGCTCACCTACAAGAGCGGCGCGTCCTACCTGCTGGCCAACCTGTTCGAGCTGGCCTGGGGCTACGACGTCCCGCAGGTCTACGCGAGCTTCACCTGGACCAACAGCGACGACTCCCCGCCGTCCGACGCGAACGGGTTCGTCAGCGCCACCGACTGCGCCAACGGCTGGTTCTGCACCGACCGCAACCAGGGCGTGGCCAACATGGTCGGCTGGCACAACGCCACCGCCGGCCAGCAGGTGGCCAACTGGTACGACGACGGCAGCAACCTGATCGCGTTCAGCCGCGGCAACCGGGGCTGGATCGCGATCAACAACGAGTCCACCGCCAAGACCGTCACGGTCGAGACCGGCCTGGCCGCCGGCAGCTACTGCGACGTCGTGCACGGCAACCTGACCCGCTCGACCGGTGCCTGCTCCGGCCCGACCGTGACGGTGGGCGGCAACGGCACCGCGACCGTGACCGTCCCGGCGATGGACGCCGTCGCGCTGTACACCCCGAACGCCGCCGCCGGCACGGTCGGGGAGACGTTCACCGTGCAGCAGAACACCAGTTGGGGCCAGAACGTCTACCTGGTCGGCTCGATCCCGGCGCTCGGCAGCTGGAACCCCGCCCAGGCCGTCCCGCTCTCCTCGTTCCACTACCCGAGCTGGAACGGCGCGGTCACGCTGCCCGCCAACACCTACGTCGAGTACAAGTACATCCTGAAGAACTCCGACGGGTCGGTCACCTGGGAGCCCGGCAACAACCACTCCGTCACCACCGGGGGATCGGGCAGCGCGACGCTGAACGACACCTGGTAGCCCGCCGCCCCGCGCTCAGCGCCACCGAGTGCCACGGACCGACCGCCCCGACCGCGGTCGGTCCGTGGC
>NZ_JBHYKG010000327.1:0-8956 GCF_042741245.1 Kitasatospora sp. NPDC058965 | reverse complement strand
CCCGGCCGCACGCCGGGCGACGCCGCCTTCGTCCCGGCCGACGGAACCCCCGGCGGACCCGGCTGGCTGATGGCCTTCGTCCACGACGCGGCCACCGACCGCAGCGACCTGGTCGTCCTGGACGCCGACGACCTCGCCGCTCCGCCCGTTGCCACCGTGCACCTGCCCCGCCGCGTCCCGGCCGGCTTCCACGGCAACTGGCTGCCCGACGCCTGACGGTTCGCCGGACGTCCGGCGAACCGCTACACGGTGCTCGGCCCCGGCCGGGCGAAGACCTGGGCGCCCCAGCCGCCCGGGGTCGCGACCAAGCGCTCCGCCATGACGGGGAGTTCGGGCGACTGCGGACCCAGCCGGGCGATGTCGATGTTGATGCAGAGGAAGGCGACCAGCCCGAGGACCTTGTCCTCCAGCGGGATCGTCGTCGCCTTGATCACCTTCCCGCCGGCCGGGTCGTGCAGCCGGTAGGCGACCTGGGCACCGCGCCAGTGGCGCTCGTACGCGCGCACCACGTCCTCGCCGAACTTCGAGACGGGATCGCCCTCCCGCCGCCCGGTGATCGAGTTCCTGATCGTGTAGACCGAGTTCAGCGGGTCCCGGGTGTCGTGCAGGACGAACTCGATCGGCAGGCCGGCGAAGGTCTCCCCGAGCGCGTTGGTGAGCTTGCCGAACTGCTCCAGCAGGTGCTCGCGCTGCGCCCGCAACTGCGCCGGCTCCACCAGCCGCCGGTAGCGCCGCCCGTACCTGCGGCGCACCCGGTCGATCGCCGCCAGCGCCGCCGGGGAGGCGTGCACCACGGCGGCGTTCCGCTCGGCCAGGTACAGCAGGTCGATCGCGCTCCTGGGCTCGTGGTGGCGCAGCAGGTAGGCGCAGGCCTCGATCAGCTCGGGGATGTCGAGGGCGATGGTCCCGTCCGCGCCGACCTTGATCGGGTAGTTCTCCAACTCGGCCAGCGGTCGGCCGTCCAACAGCGACTCGGCCCTGGGCCGCCAGGCCTGCAGCGCGCCGGTGACCAGGACACCGGCCACCGCACCGGCCACCGCACTCAGAATTTCGGTCAGCATGTTCCCCCCTGTCCCCGTGGTTCCCGGTCCGGTTCCCCGTCAGTCCCGGGCCAGCAGCATCCGCACGAGGCAGCGCCGCCTCGCACCGTCCGTGAAGCTCCCCCGGCCGTGCAGCACCACCCGGTCGTCCAGCACCAGGAGTTCGCCGGGCCGGAGCGTGTGCGCGTACCGGAGCCCGGGCCGGGCCAGCACCTCGTCGAGCGCGTCCAGTGCCGCCACCTCGGCCGCCGGGAGAGGCGTTCCGGTCACCAGCTCGGCCATGTCGATCCGCTGGCGGTTCCAGTGCACCCGCGGCCGCGGCCCGGCGACCTCGAAGACCGGGACCCGGACGACCGTCGAGCCGCCGGGCGGGGTCACGTGCGTGCGCTCGAACGGGAACGGCCGGCACAGCAGGGCGAACTGGTCCGGGGCCTCGCGCCGCAGGACCTCCATCGCGGAGACGGCGCTGACCAGGGTGGTCCGGCCGCCCTCCTCGGCGGACTCCACGCAGAGCAGCGCGGACACGTCGATCTCGTGGTCGTACGGCCGCATCGCCCCGTCGTTGTGGATGTCGATGACGTCCCGCGATTTCGAGGTGTAGACGCCTCGTCGGAATCCACCGTCGGACCGGAACCGGTGCGTCCCTTCATCGCGCACGAGCCATCTCGGCGTGGCATTCTCCGGCGGCCCCTGGAGCAGCAGCCGACCGATTCCGCCGAGCAGGTGGGCGGCGGCGTCGGCGGATTCCTCGGGCCGGGACGCGTCGACCGGGAATCCCGCCACCACGGCGAACCCGAAACGGGAGTCCAGCGCCTCGGACAACCGGTCGCGCACCGCTTCCGGATCACCGCCCCAGGGGATGGACCACGCGGTGGATGCCGCCGCCTCCGCTCCCCACCAGCCCCGCACGGCTCCGATCATGTGCAGCCCCCCGACCCGTAGACGAAGTGCACAGGAAGGCCCGACGCCGACGTGGCGCCCGGTCGATGATCAAATTGTTTGAGCGCAGCGCAATGCAGCAAAATAACACACCGTCAGCAGGCTTCCCGGCAATTCCGTGAATCCGCCGGAAACGGCCTCCGATTTGGGTAGGATCCCCACATGTCAGAGATGTATGCGGGATCCTTCGATCAGCTGGACGGAATTTCCGGCGCACCTGCCCCACCGGTCACCCTGGGCCCCTACTCCGCGACCGTGACGGCCGGCGGACTGGTCTTCGTCTCGGCCCAGGCCGGTGTCGACCCGGACACCGGCGCCGTGCCCCCCGGCGGCTTCGAGGCCGAGTGCAAGCAGGCCTTCGCCAACCTCGTCCAGGCCGTCGCCTCGGCCGGCGTCGGCGCACCCGACATCGTCAAGGTGACGGTGCTCTACTCGGAACCCGACGGCTTCCCGACGGTGAACTCGGTCTTCGCCTCGTTCTTCCCCGAGCGCCCCCCGGCGCGGACCTCGGCCATCGTCCAACTGGCCGGCGGAAAGCGGATCGCCGTGGACGCGATCGCGGTGGCGGCGGACCGCGGGCGGGCCTGACCCCTCCCCGCCCGGCTCCTGCGGGCCCGCCGCGTCAGAGCGAGGCCACCCAGCCGGCGACGCCCACCAGCAGGCAGCCGCCGGCGGCCACCGCGCACCCCAGCGCGGCCCACAGTCCGTACCGCACCGCCCGGTTGTTCCGCGGCAGCAGCCCGGCCCGGATCCGCCGTCCGGCCGGAGCGTCACCGAAGCCCGCGCCGACCGCCATGCCCAGCAGCCAGAGGCCGAGCGGCCCGGCCGGCAGGGCGGCCAACAGCCCGGCCAGGTCCCCGGAGGCGTCACCGAACCCCTCCGGGTGGCAGGCGCCGCCACCGTACCGGACCGGCAGCACCGCGCCGATGTCGTGCCGGCCCGCGAGCGCCGCGTCCCGGACCGGTGTGCGGCCGTCGTCGGGCCGGAAGGTGCCGGCGCAGGAGGTGATCAGGCCCGGCTTGGCCGAGTCGTCGCCCCAGCAGCGCTCGACGGTCAGCGCGCCCGGCCGCCCGGTCAGCCCGGCCGCGTACCGGAACGAGGTGGCGGCCGTCCGCCCGCCCTGGACCGCGAACACGGCCACCCCCAGGGCGGCCAGGAGCAGCAGCGCGCAGGCCAGGGCCCAGCTGCGCCGATCGGGGTTGTCGAACGGCCCGGTCCGCGTCGCCGCCGCCCTGCCCGGCCGCGCACCGCGGCCCCGGCCGGCACGCTTGGCCGGCCTCTTCGTCCCGCTCATGTCCGGCCCCCCGAGGTCGTGGCGCCCCGTCAGGGTCGGGGCGGCCGGGGACGATGCTGCCAGACCGTGCCGCCCCGGCCGCCGCCGGGTCCGCGGCCGGGGCGCTCGGGCCGCCCCGTCCCGTTCCCGGTCGACCTGATGGAACGTCAGATCGCCACTCCCGTGACACCCAGTTCGGCGGCGCTGGTCCACGGGCCCCGGTTGCCCGCCTCGGTGAGGGCGCGCAGGCGCAGGTAGCGGCCCGGGGTGGTGGGGAGCGTCAGGGTGGTGCGACTGGCGGTGTCGGCGAGGGTGCCGGTGGCCACGGGCGCGCCCCACGCGGTGGTGGAGTCGGAGACGTAGATCTCGTAGCGGCCGATCCGCCCGTTCGCACTGCCGTCCTGGCGCGGCAGGTAGGAGAAGGAGTCGACGGCGTACCGGGCGCCGAGATCGAGCTGGATCTCGTGCGGCAGCGGGGCGTTGAGCGCGGACCACTGGGTGTGCCAGAAGGTGGCGGGGTTGCCGTCGAAGGCGTTGCCGGCCGCCCCGTTCTCGGCCGCGGTCTCCTGGCTGTCCACGTACACCAGGCGCCAGCCGGCCGGACCGATCGCCGGGGAGCCGACGGCGGGTCCGGCGAGGGTGGACTGCAGCGTGAGGGGCAGCGGGTCGGTCTGGTGCAGGTCGAGGACGATCACCTCGTTGAGGCCGGCCCGGAGCCACGGCGCCGGGCAGTAGAGCCGCTGCTGCGGGCCGATGTTCCAGTAGCGGCCGAGGTTGCGTCCGTTGACCCAGACCACGCCCTTGGTCCAGTGCGAGAGGTCGAGGTACGTGTCGGCCGGGGTGTCGATCCGGACCTGGGCGCGGAAGAAGATCCCGGGGCGGTGCGGATCGGTCACGGTGGGCTGCAGGCCCGCGACGAAGGCGTCGTCCAGCGGCAGCGAAGTGGTGGTCCAACCGGTCAGCGGGGCCGAGCCGTTGACCGTGACGGTCTCCAGGATCCCCTTGCGGTCCACCAAGGCGTGGCCGTAGTTGGTCCGTCCGAGGCCCTCGACCAGGATGTCCAGCTGCGGCGACCCGCTGACGCCCGACGTCCCCAGGGTGAGGGGGTTGTTGGCGGTGGCGATGTTCAGGGCGGCGGTCACCGCGGCGGGCAGTGTCTGGCGGTAGAGGCCGCCGGCGTAGTGGCCGTCCAGGAAGACGGTGGCGTAGTCGTGCACCCAGCGCACGGCCAGCGGCCCGCCGGTGTACCCGGTCAACCGGCGGCTGTAGAGGATGAGTCCGGAGTTCTGGCCGTAGCTCTCCATCGGCTGCGGATCGACCGTGCGGGCGGCGGGCAGCGGCGCCGGCAGGTTGTCCCAGAGCGAGGCGTGGCGGGCGGGCATCAGGTCCAGGCCGCCGGCGCGGGCGAGGGTGGGGACGGGATCCGGCACGGCCGGCGGCGGACTGGTCAGGTAGCCGGCGATCAGGGTGCGGTACCGGGTGTAGGCGTCGGTGGCCCGGCCCTGCTCGGTGACCGGCGCCGCGTAGTCGTAACTGGTGATGTCCGGCTGGTAGTTGCCGGACGAGTCGTCCGCGTTGGCGCCGGCGGTGAAGCCGAAGCTGGTGCCGCCGTGCAGCATGTAGAGGTTGAAGGAGAGCTTCGCCGCCATCAGGCCGCGCAGCGTGCCGGAGATGTCGGTGCCCTGGCCCTGGAAGGTGCTGTCGCCCCAGTGGGTCAGCCACCCCGGGTACACCTCGCCGGCCATCGCGGGCACGGTCGGGTAGTCGCTGCGGGCCTGGGCGATCGAGGCGGCGTCGCCGCCGCTCAACCCGATCGCACCACCCGTGACCACGGTGTGGTTGGCGGCCACCTGCCCGATGCCGTCCTGGGTGTAGAAGGGTCCGTGGACCCCGCCGGCCAGCCAGAGTTGGCGGATCTCCTCCAGGTAGGCGGCATCGCTGCCGTAGGAGCCGTACTCGTTCTCGACCTGCACCATCAGCACCGGGCCGCCGTTGTCGATCATCAACGGCTCGATCAGCGGGACCAGTCGGCCGTAGTACCGGGTCACGGCGGCCATGTAGTGCGGGTCGTCGGCGGTCTTCACCCGCAGCTTGATGTACGGGTACTGCAGCAGGTACGGCGGGATGCCGCCGAGGTCCCACTCCCCGCAGACGTAGGGGCCCGGGCGCAGCAGCACCCACATGCCCTCCTGCTGGCACAGCTTCAGGAAGGAGACGATGTCGCGCCGGTCGGTGGTGAAGTCGAAGACGCCGGGGGACTCCTCGACGTAGTTCCACATCACGTACGCCGAAACGGTGTTGAGCCCCATGGCCTTGGCCATCCGGATCCGGTGCTGCCAGTACTCGACCGGGATCCGGGCAGGGTGCAGCTCGCCGCTGCGGATCTGGAACGGGGCGCCGTCGAGCAGGAATCCGCTGCCGTCGGGCGTGAAGCTGCACCGGGAGGTCGCCGCACCCGCGGGCGCGGGTCCGGTGGTGGCCAGGGCGGTGGTCGCCGCCGTGATGAGGGAGAGGGAGAGGAAGCGCCTGCGATCCATGGTCGTCTCCACGATCGGTGTCGGGGGTAGCGCCGGGTCCCGAGTGAATATGGGTCCCTTGCTCTCGCAAGTCAACACAATGAACCAGAATCGACCAGACATCCTCCGGGCCGCGGTCTTGTCGACTGCCCCGTGATGCTCAATACTGCTCGCTAGCCGGGCCAGTGGTCTAGACCCTGCATCAGATCGATCAGATCCTGCACTTTCCCCGCTCCCTCACCTTGGGCAGGTCATGCGATCCATCAAATCCAAACTCGGCGCTGCGCTCACCGTCGCGGCCCTCCCGCTCTCCTTCCTGCTCCCGGCCGCGGCGGCCGTCGCGGCCCCGGCGGCCGCCGGCTCGCCGCCCACCACCGTGCCGGCGCTGCGCAGTTGGACCCCCGCCACCGGGTCCTTCAGCTTCGGCGCCGCGGGCCGGGTCGTGGTCGATCCCGCCTACGCCAGCCAACTGGCCGGTGACGCAGCCACGTTCGCCACCGACCTGACCGCCCTGGAGGGCCGCACGGTCGCGGTCGCCCCCACCGGCACCGCCGCGGCGGCCGGCGACATCACGCTGACCCTCGGCGGCAGCCAGCCCGCCGAGGGCTACCGGATCACCGTCGGCACCGGGATCACCGTCCAGGGCTCCACCACCACCGGTGAGTTCTGGGGCACCCGGACCGTGCTGCAGTGGCTGCACCAGGGCTCGACGGTGCCGGCCGGCACCGGCACCGACGCACCCGACAAGAGCGAACGCGGCCTGATGATCGACACCGGCCGGAACTTCTTCCCGGTCGACTGGGTCGAGAACCAGATCCGCGAGATGGCCTACCTCAAGCTCGACTACCTCCACCTGCACCTGTCGGACACCTTCGGGTTCCGCCTGGAGAGCAGCACCCACCCGGAGATCACCTCGGCCCAGCACTACTCCAAGCAGGACATCGCGAACATCATCGCGCTCGGCAACCAGTACCACGTGGCCGTCGTGCCGGAGATCGACATGCCGGGGCACATGGACGCGATCCTGTCCGGCGAGCTCTCGATCGGCAAGGACTACCGCCTCAAGAACAGCGCCGGCACCGCGAGCAGCAGCTTCATCGACATCACGATCCCCGGCGCCCGCACCCTGATGAGCGACCTGATCACCGAGTACGAGCCGCTCTTCACCTCCTCCGCGTACTGGCACATCGGCGCCGACGAGTACGTCACCGACTACTCCTCCTACCCGCAGCTGCTCAGCTACGCCCAGGCCGCCTACGGTGCGGGCGCCACCGCCAAGGACGCGTTCTACGGCTTCGTCAACTGGGCGGACTCGCTGGTGCGGGCCGGCGGCAAGACGGCCCGGATGTGGAACGACGGGATCAAGGCCGGCGACGGCACGATCGCGCCGAACGCCGACATCGTCGTCGAGTACTGGTACAACTACGGCCTGACGCCCGAGCAGTTGATCGCCGCCGGGCACACCGTCGCCAACGAGTCCTGGGACCCGACCTACTACGTCTACGGCGGCGCCAAGCCCGACACCACCTGGATGTACCAGACCTGGACCCCCGACCTGTACCAGGGCTCCAACACCATCACCGACCCCACCCGCAACCCGGGCTCGCTGCTGCACGTCTGGTGCGACAACCCGGGCGCCGAGACCGTGGCCCAGACCGCCGAGAACCTCAAGTACCCGCTGCGCGACCTGGCCCAGCAGACCTGGAACTCGCCCAAGCCGGCGAGCAGCTACGCCGCCTTCGTGCCGCTGATGGACGCGGTCGGCCGCAACCCGCTGTACCCGGTGCCGGTGATCCAGGGCGACCTCGCGCAGGGCCGCCCGACCACCGCGTCCAGCACGGAGACCGCCGCCTTCCCGGCCGCCGACGCCACCGACGGGGACCTCGGCACCCGGTGGTCGAGCCAGTACACCGACCCGACCTGGCTCCAGGTCGACCTGGGCAGCACCCAGACCGTCAACCGCGTCGTGCTCGCCTGGGAGGCCGCCTACGGCAAGGACTACCAGATCCAGCTGTCGAACGACGGCACCACCTGGACCACGGTCTACACCCGCACGGCCGGTACCGGCGGCACCGAGACGCTGACCGGCTTCACCGGCAGCGGCCGCTACGTCCGGATGAACGGCACCGCCCGCGGCACCCAGTACGGCTACTCGCTCTACGAGTTCGAGGTCTTCCACGACACCGGGATCAACGGCGCGCACACCGTCAGCACCGGCGGCCAGGCGCTCGACGACCCGGCGAGCTCGACCGCGACCGGCACCCAGCTGATCGGCTGGACCCTGCACGGCGGCGCCAACCAGCAGTGGACCTTCACCCAGCAGGCCGACGGCTCCTACCAGGTGGTCAACGGCGCGTCGGGGCTGTGCGCCGACGTGAACGGCGGGTCGACGGCGGCCGGCGCCGCCGTCATCCAGTGGACCTGCACCGGCAACTCCAACCAGCACTGGCGGCTGACCGCACTGCCGGGCGGCGGCTACACGATCGCCTCGGTCAACAGCGGCCTGCTGCTGACCGTCGCCTCCACCGCCAACAACGCGGCGGTCACCCAGCAGGCGGACACCGGGTCGGCGCTCCAGCACTGGACGATCGGCTGACCCTCCCGGGCGGGTCACCCCGACCCCGGTGACCCGAGCGGCGCCTGCGGCGAACCCTGCCGCGGGCGCCGCGCCATGACGTCCCGTCACCGGTACCAGCCAGGCCTTTGACTCGGCATTCATCGGGTAAATCTGCCGTATGCGCCAGGTAGTTTCCGGATTTTTCGCTACAGACCTTGCCCATACATCGGATGTCCAGCATGCTCCGTGGAGTCGACTCGCCCGGGATCGACTGTTCGTCGGCCGCCCCGGACCGCCTCGTGCGCGGCCGGGCCGACCGCCCCTCGTCCGCCCCCGACCCGGAAAGGCGTTCCCGTGACCCCACGACGCCTCGGCAGGCACCTCCTCGTCACCGCACTGACCGGCTCCCTCGCCCTCGCCGCCCTGACCGGCACCAGCCGGGCCGCCTCCCAACCCGGCGCCCTGCGGGTCGGGTTCGGCGGCTCCTTCTCGCTCGGCAACGGCTACACGGCGGCGACCGGCGAGACGCTCGACGGCTCCCTCACCCGCCGCACCGGCGGCGAGACCATCACCGCGGGCTCCGGCGTGCAGCTGGCCGGCGGAACCCAAGGACTCTCCTTCCAACCCGCGA
>NZ_JBHYKG010000326.1:0-9013 GCF_042741245.1 Kitasatospora sp. NPDC058965 | reverse complement strand
CCCGGTCGGCGACTCCACCACCAGCTCCCCGCCGACCCGGCGCAGGCAGGCGAACCGGGACAGCCGGATCCGGTCCGCGGGCTCCGGCCGGCGGCGGACGACGGTGCCGAGCTCGCCGCCCACCTGCACGCGCAGCAGCTCGCGCCCGTCGTGCCGACAGCTCAGGGCCAGCGCACCCCGGTGCAGCAGCAGCGTCAGCTGACGCTCCAGCAGCTCGCCGAACGGCGCTGCCGACGCGACCAGTTCGTCCTCGGTGCGGGGCCCGCCGCGCAGCGCGAGCAGCGGCCCGGCCAGGCCGGGGTCGAGCAGCGGCACCGGCACCGCCTCCCCCGTGACCGGGTCGGTCAGCAGCAGGGAGTCGGCCGGCGGACCGGGCGGTGCTTCGAGGCCGAGGCCCGGCGCCAGGGACCAGGCGATCACCGCGGCCCACCGCCCCGGACCCTCACGCGAACGGCTGCGGCCACTGGTTCTGCTCCTCCTCCGGCAGGCTGACGAATCCCATCCGGACCGGCGCCTCGGCCAGCCGGGGGTGGGCGCGGTACTGCACCAGCGGGTCCAGCGACATCGGCTGCAGCTCCGGGACCACGACGGTGAGCGCGGTCAGGCCGACCCCGCGCAGTTCGCGGCAGGTCCGGTCGAGCACCACCGCCTGCATGTCGGCGGCGGCCAGCCGGTCGAGCAGCTCCGCCACCGCCGCCCCGGGCTCCGCGGGCAGCGGCGGCGGGCCGGCCGAGGGCCGGCGGTCGGCCAGCCCGCGGGTCAGGAAGGCGAAGGCGTCGGCGTGCACCGGCAGCGCCATCATCCGGGAACCGTCCAGGAACTCGAAGTCCGAGTAGTCCGAGGGGAGTTCGCCGTCGACCCGGAAGCAGTCGCGGATCGTCATCAGCTCCAGCAGGCAGCGCTCGGCCGCCTCGGCCAGGCTCAGTCCGCTGCCCGCCGCGACGATCTGCCGGATGTTCTCGTCGTGCGGGGCGATCTGCAGCGCGTAGACGGCGGGCACGCCCAGGTCGGTGCTGGCGTCGAAGAGCAGGGTCCGCAGGAACCGCCGCTCGCCCCAGGCCAGCAGCTCCCGGCTCGCCGGGCCGAGCACGGCCGGGTCGACCGGCGGCAGCGGCAGCTTCTGCAACCAGGTCAGCGCGACGCTGTCCCGCTCGAACAGCTCCAGCAGGCCGCCCAGCAGGGCCTTCTGCGGATCGGTGTGCACCGAGTAGCCGGTGGAGATCTGGAAGACCAGCCGGTCGGCGCCGTGGGCGTGGAAGCCGTAGCAGGTCATCACCGTCGGCACCCAGGTCGGCCGACCCGTCATCAGGTCCAGGCCCCGGCTCCAGTGGATCGGGGCGTCGGGGTCGTAGCGGCGGACCGGGCAGCGCGGATCGGCGAACTCCCGCTCCGAACAGCGCGGCAGGCGGCTCGTGTCGAGCACCGCGCCGTCCAGCTCGGCCCGGGTGGCCAGCCGCGGCCGCTCGTGCGGCAGGCGGCCCGCGTAGCGCTCGGCGGCCTCGGCGGCGGCGACCAGGTACGCGAGGTACTCGTCGTCCAGCACCCGGCTGCCGCCCCCGCCGCCCTCGTCGGTGGACCCGGTGTGCCCGGGGCGGCCACTGCCCACCGAGGCCATCGCCATCTTGAGCCGGGGCAGTCCGCGCAGCCGGACGGGTCGGACCGAGCCGATCAGCCCGACCGGGGAGACCAGGCTGCCCAGCGGGGAGGCCCGGAAGCGGCGCTCGGCCGAGCTGTCCGGGCGGTCGGAGGCGATGGCCATCTGCTCCTGTCCTTCTCGGTACTTCGAATACGCACGTGCTGCCGGGAATTCCGTTCCCCGGGAAATCCGCGACCGAATGGCGGCGCCAGTCAATACGGCGGCCGACGGTCCGTCAACCGGTCGGTGCGGAGAATTCTTCGGATACCGGCCGCGGCCTGCGGCGGGGCTGTGCAACCGGGCACGTCCGCAGTTGCACGGGCCGGTCCGGACCGGAATCCGGACGGCCGGCGAATCGTGGAGCGGGGCGCCCCGGAAACCGGGGCGCCCCGCCCTGGCGCTCGTGTCAGCAGGTGGTGCAACCCGCGCAGGAGCCACCGCAGGAGAAAACGCAGTAACGGAACGAGGCGCTCATGTCGTCCGAGAGCAGCTCCTCCCAGTGGAGGTTCTCCTCCTCGGACAGCACCAGGTCCAGACGGGTGTCCTCAACGACGGAAACCGGCATGTCGTTCTCCTCTCGGTACGAAGTGGGGCTTCAGCAGGTGCTGCAGCCGGTGCAGGTGTAGCAGCAGTAGCGGAAGGAGGCGCTCATGTCGTCCGAGAGCAGCTCCTCCCACTGCACGTTCTCCTCCTCGGACAGCGCCAGGTCCAGGCGGGTGTCCTCAACGACGGAAACCGGCATGTCATTTCCCCTCTCGGTGCGAAGAAAAGTCGCGGGGCGGCCGCACCGGCCCTTTCCCGGCAGTCCGGGAAAATCCGCGGCTCAATTGGTCCGTCATTCAACCCGGGCCCCGGAAAGCCGTCAACGGCCGCCTGCGCACCACCGGTTCGATTCCGCCCTGACCTGCCGCGACGGGTGTGCAACTGAGCATGTCCGAACTTGCACGGCGCCGGTCACGGCCGCGGGGCGCCGGCCGGCCCGAGCGCCCGGTCCAGGGCGTCGAGCAGCCGGTCCGCGACCGCCCCGCCGCTGCTCCAGCCGAAGCCCTCCCGCGCGTCGGGCCGCGCCGCGCCCGCCCGGGCCCGCTCGACGGCCTGCCAGACGGCCGCGGGGCCGTCCTCGACCGCCGCCGCCTCGATCAGCCGCTCCCGTGCCAGCAGCCGGACCCGCTCGTGGAAGGTCCGCGGCGCCTCGGCCGCCGACGCGCCGTCGAGCAGCGCGACCGCGGGCACCCCGTTCCAGGCCAGCTCGCAGAGGTTGGACCCCATGGCGTCGTTGAGCACCACGTCGGCCGCCCGGTAGTACAGCTCGGGCTCCGCCGAGACACCGGCCCAGACCACCTCGCCGCCGCCCGGTCCCCCGTCGTCGAGGGACGGGTCCGGCTCGGCCAGCACCAGCAGCCGGGCCCCGGGGCGGGCGTGCGCGCGCCAGGCCCGCAGCGCGGCGGCGGCCATCCGGCGGCTCTCGGGCCGACCGGTCATGCCGCCGAGCGCGAGCACGCCGACCTCCGTCCGCTCGGCCAGGCCCAGCCGCCGCCGGGCGTCGGCCCGCCCGACGGCGTAGCGCTCCACCACCGGACCGAGGAAGTCCAGCGGCGCCCGCGTCCCGTAGTGCGGCGCCCGGGTCTGCGGGAAGTCGAGCACCAGCACCTCGGCGGCCCCGTCCAGGTACCGGTCCGCCTCCGGCCGGCCCCACTCCGCGTTCAGCGCGCAGAGCAGCAGCACGCAGGGCCGCCGCCAGACCCGCTCGGCGAACGGCAGGGCCGCCGGCACCTCGTCGGAGACCACCAGGTCGGGGCGGGGCAGGCCGGCCAGCGCCCGCCACAGCGCCTGCGCCGCCCCGGGGCCCAGGTCGTCCTCGTCGGGGATCGCCACCGGCAGGCAGTCGACCCCCCGCATCCGGTAGTAGGTCAGCGCGCTGCCGCTGGCCAGCACGCGGACCGTGACCCCGGGGCGGCGGCGCAGCTCCCGGATCACCCGCAGGTCCCGGGCCGCGTGACCGAACCCGTGGCCGCGGGTCAGGAACAGGATCTCTGGCATGCCTCTCCTCGGTCAGCCGCCGTGCGACGGACTGGGACTGATGGTGTGCCGGTCCAGCAGGGTCTCGATGTGCTCGGCCAGGCTGGCCCAGTCCGCCGCGCAGTTGCGGGCCAGGGTCAGCACCGCCGGCGCGCTGTGCGAGGGGACGGCCGTGGCCAGCCGCTGCCAGGCGCTGGCCTGGGCGTGATGGGTGATCAGCACCCGCAGCAGCGCCCGGCCGGTGCTGCTGTGCCGCAGCGCCGGGTCCCGGGACAGCCGCCTCAGCAGCTGCTTGCGCTCCTCCAGCGCGGCGCAGACCTCGGGCGGCACCTCGTCACCGCCGTCCCCGGAGCGCCCCTGGCGCTGCCCGGCCGGCACCGGGTCGAGCCCCTGCAGCAGGCGTTGTTTGACGTCGCGGGCGGTCCCGACCGAGATGTCGGCCCGGCGGGCGATCTCGCGCAGCGACAGGCCGGGATCCCCGCGGATCAGCTCGGCGGCCCGGGACCGGCCCTCGGCGGTGCGCATCGGGCGGGCCCGTCCGTCGCTGCCCACCCGGCGGGCCGGCGCGGGCACGTCCTGCGCGGCGCGGCGCAGGGCGGCGACGGTCTTGGTGGCCAGACCGCTGGTGGTGGCGATGCGGCGGTCGGACCAGTCCGGATGGTCCAGCACCAGGCGTTGGGCGACAGCCGTCCGGTCGGCTCTGGTTCTCGGACCGGCGGTCGACCCGCCGGAGGCACGCGAATCTGCAACGGACAACGATGCCTCCCCCGAAGCATGTATGCGGCACTACCAGTTGCGAAATGTCGGCGGATTCTGCCCGTGATGGGGCTTGATGGGTGGTCTGTACCTTCGAACTTCCCTTGCCGCGCTGGATATTACGCTGCTACGTTCGCAGTGGTCCAGACCAAAGACATCACCTCGATCAACCATCGACCCGCTCCGACGTGCGCGATCCGGCGCCCGGAGCCCGATGACCCGCGCGAGGACGCGTGCGACGACACGCGCACCGCACGCGCGCTGCCGCGCACGATGACGCGCCACCCGCCCAGAGGAGTTGAGCGACCTGTCGACCCACCTTCGCCGAGCCCGTCGGCTCGCCGACTGCGCCATGCTGGCCTTCGACCCGCAGGCCCAGAGCACCTGTCCGCCCTGGTGGCACTGGACCCGGCCGGACCACGAGCGGATCCTGGAACTGCTGCGCGCCGAGCCCCGCCTGGCCGGCCCGCTGGACGAGCTGGCCCGCACCCCCCGGCAGGCGGCGGCGCACCGGCGGCTCAGCCTGGCCGTCGCCGAGGTGCTGGCCGACCGGCCCACCCTGGAGTGGGAGCTGACGGCCGTGCTGGACGTGATCGAGCAGACCGCCCGGCTCGGCCTGCACCTGGGCGAGCAGGTGGCCGAGCTGCCCGTCGAAGCGCCCATGACGGTCGATCAGATCCTGGCCACCGTCGACCGGTCCCGGCGCGGACCGGGCAGCACCCCCACCCGGATCACCGTGGTCGTCCCGTTCCGCGCCCGCGACCCGCACGACGGCCGCGCCCGCAATCTGGCCGCCTGCCTGGCGAGCCTGGCCGACCAGGACCTGCCGCGCGGGACGTACCGGATCGTGGTGGTGGAGAGCGACAGCGAGCCGCGCTGGCAGGCGACCGTCGAGCCGTACGCGGACCGCTACCTGTTCGCCTACAACCCCGGCCCGTTCAACAAGGCCTGGGCGGTCAACTGCGGTGTGGTGCACGGCGGCGGGCCGGACGAGCTGGTCTGCGTGCTGGACGGCGACGTGCTGCCGGACGCCGATTTCCTGACCCGGGGCGCCGGCCGCTTCGACCACGACCCCACCCTCCAGGTGCACTGGCCCTACCGGGACATCGTCTTCGCCGATCCGGACAGCAGCGACCGCGCGGTGGCGCTGCGCTGCGCCAAGGGCGAGGACGCCGTCGACCACGCCGCGCTGCGCGGGGTGTTCCTGCGCCGCCCGCCCGGCGGGTGCATCTGGGTGCGGCGCCGGCTCTTCGACTGGAGCGGCGGCATGGACGAGCGGTTCGAGGGCTGGGGCGGCGAGGACAACGACTTCGCCTGGCGGGCCGACTTCCTCGGCGGGGTGGAGCGGTTCGGCGACACCCTGGTCCACCTGCACCACGCCCGCGCGCTGCCCGACCCCGACGGTCCGGCGCCGCGCACCGAGACGCCCCAGTGGTGCACCTGGCGGCCGACCGCGCCGATCGGTGATCTGGCCAAGTACCGCTCGCGCAGCGGTGCCTGATCGGGCGCCGGGGCGGCGGCGGGCCGGCCGGGCGCCGGCTCAGCCGCCGTGGCCCGCCGGCGCCGGGGCCGGCTGCTGCGCACCCTCGGTGGGCGGCGGCAGCCGGAGCGAGCCGTAGCGCTGCATCCGCTGCCAGCGCAGCCGGCTGCCGGCCAGCGCGGTGAAGACCGACTGGATCACCACCAGGTACATCAGCTGCCGGTAGACGAACTGCTGCAGCGGCAGGCTCCACAGCGGGCCCAGCCGTTCCTTGTCCAGGCGGAACGCGTAGGCGCCCATCAGCAGTTGGACCAGCAGGAAGCCCGCCCAGAGCCCGGCGATGCGCAGCGGGTCGATGAACACCGTGCCGTAGAGCGAGAAGAGGTCGACCACCGGTGCCAGCAGCGGCAGCAGCACCTGGAAGGCCAGCAGGTAGAGCAGGCCGCGCCGGCCGAGCTTGCCCGCCTGGCCGCGCTGCACCAGGGCGCCGCGGTGCTTCCACATCGCCTGCAGGGTGCCGTAGCACCAGCGGTAGCGCTGGCGCCAGAGCGCGCCCAGCGAGGCCGGCGCCTCGGTCCAGGCCTTGGCGCCCTCCTCGTAGACCACCCGCCAGCCCGCCCGGCAGAGCGCCATGGTCAGGTCGGTGTCCTCGGCCAGGGTCTCCTCGCCGACCCCGCCGACGCCCAGCAGGGCCCGGCGCCGGAAGGCGCCCACCGCGCCGGGCACGGTGGGCATGCACTGGGCGAGGTCGAACAGTCGGCGGTCCAGGTTGAAGCCGACCACGTACTCGATGTGCTGCCAGCGGCCGAGCAGGCCACCCCGGTTGACCACCTTGGCGTTGCCGGAGACCGCGCCCACCCCGGGGTCGGCGAAGGGCTGCACCAGCTTGCGCACCGCGTCCGGCTCGAAGACCGTGTCGCCGTCCACCATCACCAGCAGCTCGGCCCGGGCCGCCGCGATCCCGGTGTTCAGCGCGGCCGGCTTGCCCGCGTTGGCCTGCCGGATCACCCGCACGTGCGGCAGCCGCAGCGACTCCACCAGGTCGGCGGTGCCGTCGGTGGAGCCGTCGTCCACCACGACCACCTCCAGCGGGTGGTCGGAGGCGAGCAGCGAGCGCACCGCCGGTTCGATGCCGGCCGACTCGTTGTAGGCGGGCACGATCACGCTGACCGGTTCGGTCACCGGCGGGCCCCAGCCGCGGCGGCGCAGCCGGGTGTGCCGGCGGGCCGCGACCACCACCGCGACCGCGCGCAGCACGCTCAGCACGCCGCCGGCCAGCAGCAGCCAGCCGAGTCCGTTGACGATCCAGCCGCCGGCCTCGATCACCCAGATCAGCGCCAACCCCTGCAGGTGCTCGGCGGTGCCGGCCGGGCGGACCGGGTCGGGCAGGCCCACCGCCTCGCTGACGGTGGTGAACCTGACCCCGGTCGCCTTCAGCTTCGGGATCAGGGCGGTCAGCGCGGCCACGGTCTGCGAGCGGTCGCCGCCCGCGTCGTGCAGCAGGACGATCTGGCCGCCGGGCCCGGCCTGCGCCGGGTCGCCGGCCGGCGGACCGAGCACCGTGTCGACGATCCGGTCCACCCCGGGGCGCTGCCAGTCCTCGCTGTCCCGGGTGGTGAGCACGGTGAGGTAGCCCTCGCGGCCGGCCTGCTGGACCGCGTCCCAGGTCGGGTTGTCCAGCGCGTCGGCACTGGAGGAGTACGGCGGCCGCAGCATCGAGCTGGTCACCCCGCCGGCACCGGCCACCGTCAGCTGGGTCTCCCGCAGCTCCAGCGAGCGGCGCCAGGCCGGGGCGGCGCCCAGGTCGGTGTGGGTGAAGGTGTGGATGCCGATCTGGTGGCCCTCGGCCACCATCCGCCGGATCAGGTCCGGGTTCTGCGCGGCCTGGGTGCCGACCACGAAGAAGGTGGCGTGCACCCCCGCCCGGTGCAGCACGTCCAGCACCTGCGGGGTCCAGCGCGGGTCCGGCCCGTCGTCGAAGGTGAGCGAGACGGTGCCCGGTGCGGGGACGGCGCTGCGCGCGGTGCCGCCGACCGACTGGACCACCGGCCCGCCGTTCTTGATCGCGTCCGGCACCCGGTCGGCCGGACCGGGCGCGGCGGCCTGGTCGGGGCGGTCGTCGTAGAGGTGCTGGGTGTAGCCCTGGAGCAGCAGCGCCGAGGTCAGGGTGAGCAGCAGCGCGGTGAGCAGCAGCCAGTGGGTGCGCACCGGACCCTGCCGGACCACGCCGCGCCGGCCCCGGCGGGGCGGTCGGGCGACGGGGGCGGGGGCCTTGCGGCGACGGCCTGAACTCACGGTGGGCTGCTTTCGGGGGCGGACGGGGGACGGCCGGGGCGGTCAGGGGAGCCAGGGCAGGTGGCTGGGCTTGCCGGTCGGGCCGTGGTGGCCGTGGCTCGGCGCGGCGGACGGGGTGCCGCCGTTCCCGTTCCCGTTGCCCTGGCCCGGCGGGACGCCCGGGGTGACGGGCGCGCCGGGCCTGGCCTCGGCGGACGGGGTGGCACCGGCCACCGGGACGGCCGAGCGGTGCCCGCCGGCGCTCGGCCTGGCGCCGGTCGGCTGCGCGGCGTCCGGGGCCGGGCTGCCGGAGTCGGCCGGGGCGGGATCGCCCGCGTCGGGCGCCGGGGCGGCGGTGGCCGCGGGGGGCTGCGGCAGCGGCAGGAACGGCGCGCTGACGGTGGGTCCGCCCAGCACCGTGCTGACCAGCAGCGCCAGGTAGCCGACGGCCGGCACCGCGAGCAGCAGGCCGAGCCGGCGCACCCGGCGCTGGCGGCGCCCGGAGGAGTCCACGAAGACGGGGGGCGGGGTCGCCCCGGCCGCGCCGCCGGTGTGGCGCACCACCGGCAGCTCGACGGTGGCCGCGGGGTCGGGGGTACCCGGGCCGCCGGGCTGCGGCTGCCCGGCCGCGGGCTCGTGGTCGTACAGGGTGACGGTCACGGTCCAGTCCCAACGGGGAAGTCCGGCCCGCCGGACCGGGCGCCTCGGGGGGAGAGGGGCGCTCGCCGGTCCGGCCGGGCCGGCCGGATGGAAGGCGGGCACGGGGGATACCGACCGTCCACCCGGGATTCGGGGGGTCCTGCTCAGTCACTGCAGGTGAGCACGGCCCGCTCCGGCCGACACCGGAG
>NZ_JBHYKG010000325.1:0-9080 GCF_042741245.1 Kitasatospora sp. NPDC058965 | reverse complement strand
CGGCGAGGCGCCCGGGCGGCCGGCCCCGGTCGGCGCCGGCCGCCCGGGTCCGCTGCTCTGGCCGCTGTCCGCGCACACCCCGCAGGCGCTGCGCGAACAGGCCGACCGGCTGCTGGCGTTCGCCGAGCGCCGGCCGGAGCTCGACCCGGTGGAGCTGGGGCGCGCGCTGGCCACCACCCGGACGGCGTTCGCCCACCGGGCCGCCGTCGCCGGGGGCGACCGCGGTGACCTGCTGGCCGGACTCGGCGCGCTGGCCCGGGGCGAGCAGGCGGCCGGCCTGGTCCGGGCGCAGGCGCGGCACGCCGGCGGCACCGTGCTGGTGTTCCCCGGCCAGGGCTCCCAGTGGGACGCGATGGCGCGCGAACTGATCGACAGTTCACCGGAGTTCGCCGCGAAGCTGGCCGCCTGCGAGGAGGCGCTGGCCGGGCACGTGGACTGGTCGCTGACGGCGGTGCTGCGCGGCGAGCCCGGGGCACCCGGTCTGGACCGGGTGGACGTGGTGCAGCCGGCGCTGTTCGCCGTGATGGTGTCGCTGGCCGAGCTGTGGCGGGCGGCCGGGGTGCGGGTGGACGCGGTGATCGGCCACTCGCAGGGCGAGATCGCCGCCGCGCACGTGGCCGGGGCACTGAGCCTGGCGGACGCGGCGGCCGTGGTCGCGATCCGCTCCCGGGCGATCGCCGGCCTCGGCCTGACCGGGCAGGGGGCGATGGCGGCCGTGCCGCTGGCGGTCGCCGACCTGCCCGCGCTGGGCGGGTCGATCGCGGTGGCGGCGGTGAACGGGCCGGCCGCGACCGTGGTCTCCGGCGAGCGCACGGCGGTCGAGGCGCTGGTCGAACGGCTGCGGGCCGAGGGGGTGCGGGCCCGGCTGGTGCCGGTGGACTACGCCTCGCACTCGGCCCAGATGGAGCCGCTGGGCGAGAGCCTGCCCGCGCTGCTCGCCGGGATCCGCCCGCGCCGCACCGGGACGGCCTTCTACTCCACGCTGACCGGCACCCGGCTGGACACCGCCGGGCTGACCGGCGACTACTGGTACCGCAACCTGCGCGGCACGGTGCGGCTGGACCGGGCGGTGCGGGCGGCGCTGGCCGACGGGCACCGGCACTTCGTGGAGAGCAGCCCGCACCCGGTGCTCACCGTGGGCCTGGGCCAACTGGTCGACGGCGCGGCCGAGGTGACCTCGACGCTGCGGCGCGACCACGGCGACCCCGGGCAGTTCGCGCTCGCGCTCGGCGAGTACGCCGGGCGCGGCGGCGCGGTGGACTGGACGGCGGCCTACGGGACCGGCGAGCGGCTGACCGGCCTGCCGACCTACGCGTTCCAGCGCCGTCGGCTCTGGCTGGACAGCGTGCCCGCCCCGGTCGCCGACCGCGCCCCGGCGCCGGCGGCCGACGAGGCGCAGCCGCCGCGGTCGGACCTGACCGAGGAGGCGGCCCTGGCCGCCGTGCGCAGTGCGGCGGCGCTGGTGCTCGGGCACACCGGCCCGGACGCCGTGGACCCGGACCGCACCTTCAAGGACCTCGGCCTCGACTCGGTGGCGGCGGTGGAGCTGCGCGACCGGCTGGCCGGAGCGACCGGCCTGCCGCTGCCGGCCGGCCTGGTCTACGACCGGCCCACCCCGCGCGCCGTCGCCGCCCACCTGACGGGCCGTCAGGAGGTGCCGGAGCCGCAGGAGGCGGTGCGGCAGGGCGACCCGATCGCGGTCGTCGCGCTCAGCGGCCGCTGGCCCGGCGGCGCCGACACCCCCGAGCAGCTCTGGGAGCTGCTGCGGGCGGGCCGGGACGCGATCGGCCCGTTCCCGGAGAACCGCGGCTGGGACCTGGACGCGCTCTTCGACCCCGACGGCGAGCGGCCCGGGACCTCCTACACCCGCCAGGGCGGCTTCCTCACCGACGCCGACCGGTTCGACGGCGCCTTCTTCGGCCTGAGCCCGCGCGAGTCGGCCGCCATGGACCCGCAGCAGCGGCTGCTGCTGGAGTCCGCCTGGCACCTGACCGAACGGGCCGGCCTGGTGCCGGCGGACCTGCGCGGCAGCCGGACCGGGGTGTTCGTCGGCGTCATGCCGCAGGAGTACGGACCGCGCCTGCACGAGGCCGCCGACGGGGCCGAGGGCCACACCCTGACCGGCACCCTGACCAGCGTGGCCTCCGGCCGACTGGCCTACACCCTCGGCCTGGAGGGCCCGGCCATCACGGTGGACACCGCCTGCTCGTCCTCGCTGGTGGCGATCCACCTGGCGGCCCAGTCGCTGCGGGCCGGCGAGTGCGAGCTGGCGATCGCCGGCGGCGCCACCGTGATGTCCTCGCCGGGCATGTTCACCGAGTTCAGCCGGCAGCGCGGCCTGGCTCCCGACGGCCGCTGCAAGCCGTTCGCGGCCGCGGCCGACGGCACCGCGTGGGCCGAGGGCGTGGGCCTGGTCCTGCTGGAGCGGCTCTCCGACGCGCAGCGCCACGGCCACCGGGTGCTCGCGCTGGTGCGCGGCTCCGCGGTCAACCAGGACGGCGCCTCCAACGGGCTCACCGCCCCCAACGGCCCCGCCCAGGAGCGGGTGATCCGGCAGGCGCTGGCCGCCGCCGGGCTCGCCCCCGCCGACGTGGACGTGGTCGAGGCGCACGGCACCGGCACCGCGCTCGGCGACCCGATCGAGGCCCGGGCCCTGATCGAGGCCTACGGCCGGGACCGCCGGCAGCCGCTGCTGCTCGGCTCCTCGAAGTCCAACCTGGGCCACACCCAGGCGGCGGCCGGGGTGACCGGGGTGATCAAGCTGGTCCAGGCCCTGGCGCACGGCGAGCTGCCCGCCACCCTGCACCTGGACGCCCCCTCCCCGCGGGTGGACTGGAGCTCCGGCGCGGTCCGGGTGGTCGACGCGGTGACCCCGTGGCCGGAGACCGGCCGCCCCCGCCGGGCCGGCGTCTCCTCGTTCGGCATCAGCGGCACCAACGCCCACCTGATCCTGGAGGCCCCGCCGGCGCAGTCCGACCACGAGGCGGCGGCCGACCAGGCCGGGCCGCTGCTGCTCTCGGCCCGCACCGACCGGGCGCTGCGGGAGCAGGCCGCCGCGCTGGCCGAGCTCGCCGCGGCCGGCACCGCCGGGCTGGCCCCGGCCCTGGCCACCACCCGCACCCACTTCGAGGAGCGCGCCGCCGTGCCGGCGGGCGACCCGGTGCCGGCCCTGCGCGCGCTCGCCGCGGGCATCCCGGCCCCCGGTCTGCTGCGCGGCACCGCCGCCAAGGCGGTCCGCACCGCCTTCCTCTACTCCGGCCAGGGCAGCCAGCGGCCCGGCGCCGGACGGGAACTGTACGACGGTCAGCCGGTGTTCCGGCAGGCGGTGGGCGAGGTGGCCGGCCTGTTCGCCGCCGAGCTCGACGTGCCGCTGACCCGGGTGCTGTTCGCCGAGCCCGGCACCGGGCCGGCCGACCTGCTGGACACCACCCGCTACACCCAGCCCGCCCTGTTCGCCCTGCACGTGGCCCTGCACCGGCTGGCCGAGTCGCTCGGCCTGCGCCCGGACCACCTGATCGGCCACTCGGTGGGCGAGCTGAGCGCGGCCCACCTGGCCGGCGTGCTCACGCTGCCGGACGCGGTCACCCTGGTGGCGGCGCGCGGGCGGCTGATGGAGCGGCTGCCGGCCGGCGGGGCGATGGCCGCGATCCGGGCCACCGAGGCCGAGCTCGCGCCCGAGCTCTCCGAGCTGGTCTCGCTGGCCGCCGTCAACGGGCCGGCCGCCGTGGTCGTCTCGGGCGACGGCGACCAGGTCCGCGCGCTCGCCGCCCGGTGGCGGGCCAAGGGGCGCCGCACCAAGCTGCTGCCGGTCCAGCGCGCCTTCCACTCGCCGCTGATGGACCCGGTGCTCGCCGAGTTCCGGGCGGTGGCCGAGCGGCTGACCTACCGTGAGCCGCTCGTCCCGGTGGTCTCCAACCTCACCGGAACCGTGGCCACCGCCGAGCAGCTGCGCGACCCCGGGTACTGGGTGCGGCACATCCGCGAGGCGGTCCGCTTCCACGACGGCGTCCGCACCCTGCACGCCCTCGGCACCACCGCCTACCTGGAGCTGGGCCCGGGACCGGTGCTGACCGCGCTGGCCGAGGAGAGCCTGGCCGAGGAGGACGCCCCGCGCGCCGCGGCCGCGGTGCTGCGCGCCGGGCGCCCCGAGACCGAGACCCTGCACGAGGCGCTGGCCCGGCTGCACGTGCACGGCGCCGCGGTGGACTGGCGGGCGGTCTTCCCCGCCGGCCGCCCCCGCACCGACCTGCCGGGCTACCCGTTCCAGCGCCGCCGGTACTGGCTGGACCAGCCGACCGGCCGGGCGGCCGGCGGCGCGGGGCTGGCCGAGACCGGGCACCCGCTGCTCGGCGCGGCCACCGAACTGCCCGACGGCGCGGGCCGGCTGCTGACCGGCCGGATCTCGCTGCGGACCCACCCGTGGCTGGCCGACCACGCCGTCGCCGGTGCGGTGCTGCTGCCCGGCACGGCCCTCCTGGAGCTCGCCGTCCAGGCCGCGCGGACCGTCGACGCGGACCGGATCGAGTCGCTCGACCTGGCCGCACCGCTGATCCTGCCCGCCCGCGGCGGGGTCCGGCTCCAGGTGCTGCTCGGCGCGGCGGACCCGGAGGGCCGGCACCCGGTGCAGATCCGCTCGCAGGCCGAGGAGCCGGGCGCGGAGTGGATCCGGCACGCCACCGGGACGGTCCTGGCGGGCACCGGTCCGGCCGCCCCGCTGCCCGGGGAGTGGCCGGCCGACGCCGAGCAGGTCGACACCGACGGCCTCTACGCCGAGCTGGCCGAGCGCGGCTACCGGTACGGCCCGGCCTTCCGGCTGCTCACCGCCGTCCGGCGGCACGGCGAGGAGCTCCTGGTGGAGACCGCCCCGGCTACCGACGCGGCCGGCTACGCGCTGCACCCGGCCCTGCTCGACGCCGTCCTGCACGCGGTGGTCAGCACCGCCGACCGCACCGTCCTGCCGTTCTCCTGGCAGCAGGTGACGATCCATCGGACGGGTGCGGCGGTGGTGCGGGCCCGGATCACCCCGGCCGGTGCCGACACGGTGTCGGTGCGGCTGGAAGACCCGGCGGGCCGACCGGTGGCCACCGTCGGGGCGCTCACCCTGCGGGCCGCGGCCGGCCCGGGCGCCGAGTCGGCCTACCGGGTCGACTGGCGGCCGGTCACCGGGCCGCAGCGGGCCGATGCCGAGGTGGTGACGGTCGACCGGGACGCCGCGGGCAGCTTCGTGCTCGCCGAGGTGTCCGGTGCCGGGCAGGCCCTGACCGTGCTGCAGGACTGGCTGGCCGCCGACCGGCAGGCCGTGCTGGCGCTGGTCACCGAACGGGCGGTGGCCACCCGGCCCGGCGAGGACGTGCCCGACCCGGCCGCCGGCGGAGTCTGGGGCCTGGTGCGCACCGCGCAGGTCGAACACCCGGACCGCTTCGTCCTGGTGGACCTGGACGGCACCGCCGCCTCGCGCGCCGCGCTGCCCGCCGCACTGGCCGCCGGCGAGGCCCAACTGGCGCTGCGCGACGGCGAGATCCTGGTCCCCAGGCTCACCGCGGAGCGCCCGGCCGACCTCCTCGACCCCGGTCCCGGCGCCGCCTGGCGGCTGGACACCGCCCGACCGGGCAGCCTGGACGGCCTCGCCCTGCTGCCCGCCCCCGAGGCCGAACGGCCGCTCGCCGAGGGGGAGGTGCGGATCGCGGTGCGCGCCGCCGGGCTCAACTTCCGCGACGTGCTGATCACCCTGGGCATGTACCCGGGCGGGGCCCGGATCGGCGCCGAGGCCGCCGGCACCGTGCTGGAGACCGGCCCCGGGGTCACCGGACTGCGGCCCGGCGACCGGGTGACCGGGCTGGTCCGGGGCACCCTCGGCCCGGTCGCGGTCACCGACCACCGGCTGCTGATCCGCACCCCCGCGCAGTGGACCGACGCCCAGGCGGCCACCGTCCCGGTCGCCTTCCTGACCGCCCACCACGGGCTGTTCGGGCTCGGCGGGCTGACCCGGGGCCAGACCGTGCTGGTGCACGCCGCCACCGGCGGGGTCGGCCAGGCAGCGGTCCAACTCGCCCGCCAGGCCGGGGCAGTGGTGTTCGCCACCGCCAGCCCGGGCAAGTGGCCCCGGCTGCGCGAACTCGGCCTGGACCAGGAGCACACCGCCTCCAGTCGGACGCTGGACTTCGAGTCCGCCTTCCGCACCGCCACCGGCGGCCGCGGCGTCGACGTGGTGCTCAACGCCCTCGCCCACGAGTACACCGACGCCTCGCTGCGCCTGCTGGCCCCGGGCGGGCGATTCGTCGAGATGGGCAAGACCGACCAGCGGGACCCGGCCGAGGTGGCCGCGGCCCACCACGGCGCCCGGTACCTCGCCTTCGACCTGTTCGACGTGGCACCCGAGCGGATCGCCGGGATGCTGGCCGAGCTGGCCGAGCTGTTCGCCCGCGGCGCCCTGCACCCCCTGCCGGTCGAGGCGCAGGACGTGCGGCTCGCCCCGCAGGCGGTGCGCCGGCTCAGCCAGGCCCGGCACACCGGCAAGCTCGCCCTGACGCTGCCCCGCCGGCTGGCGCCCGGGGGCACCGTCCTGGTCACCGGCGGCACCGGCGCCCTCGGCGCGCTGGTGGCCCGCCGACTGGTCGCCCGGCACGGCGTCCGCCGGCTGCTGCTGACCAGCCGGAGCGGACTGCGGGCGCCCGGCGCGCCCGAGCTGGTCGCCGAACTCGCCGGGCTGGGAGCCGTGGTGACGGTCACCGCGGCCGACCTGGGCGATCCGGGGGCGGTACGCGCACTGGTCGCCTCGGTGCCGGCCGAGCACCCGCTGACCGCCGTGGTGCACACGGCCGGCGTGCTCGCCGACACGGTGCTCACCGCGCTCACCCCCGAGCGGCTCGACGAGGTGCTGCGCCCCAAGGCCGGGGCCGCCCGGCAGCTGCACCTGGCCACCCAGCACCTCGACCTGGCCGCCTTCGTGCTCTTCTCGTCCGCGGTCGGCCTGCTGGGCAACCCCGGCCAGGCCAACTACGCGGCCGCCAACGCCCAACTCGACGCGCTCGCCGCGCACCGCGCCGCGCGCGGGCTGGCCGCGGTCTCGCTGGCCTGGGGCCACTGGGCCGAGGCCGGCGGCATGGCGGCCCGGCTGGGCGGCGCCGAACGGGAACGGCTGGCCGCCACCGGCCTGGGACCGCTGGCCAACGAGGAGGCGCTCGCCCTGTTCGACGCCGCCCTGGACAGCCCCCACCCGCTGCTCGCCACCGCCCGGCTGGACCTGGCGGCGGTGCCGGCCCAGCGCCCGGCCCCGCTGCTCGGCGCCCTGCTGCGCCGCCGCAGCCGCCCGACCGCGGCCGCCGCCGGGGACGGACCGGCCGCGCTGGCCCGGCAGTTGACCGGCCGGCCGGCGGCCGAGCAGGAACGGTTGCTGCTCGACCTGGTCCGCGCCACCGCCGCGGCGGTGCTCGGTCACCCCGACCCGCGCACCGTCCAGCCGGAGACCGGGTTCATGGACGCCGCCTTCGACAGCCTGGGCGTGATCGAGTTGCGCAACCGGGTCAACGCGGCCACCGGCCTGCGCCTGCCCACCACCGCGGTCTTCGACCACCCGACCCCCGTCGCGCTGGCGGCCGAGCTGCGCCGCCGGCTCGCCCCGGCCGCCGAGCCGCCGCAGGCCGACCCGGCCGTCGCGCTGGACCGCCTGGAGCAGGCGCTGCGCGGCCTGGCTGCGGACCCGGACGCCCGCGCGGCCGCCCACCAGCGGCTGACCGCACTGCTCGCCTCGCTCGGCGCACCGGGCCCCGGGGCCGCGGAGCAGGACGCGCTGGCCGAGCGGATCACCGGCGTCAGCAACGACGACATCTTCGACTTCATCGACCACGAGCTCGGTATTTCCTGAGAGGCAGAGCAGAGATGAGCACCACCGAGGAGAAGCTCCGCGACTACCTCAACCGGGTCGCCACCGAGCTGCACCAGACCCGCCGCCAGCTGCGCGACGCCGAGGCCCGCGCGGCCGGGGCGGACGCCCCGGAGCCGATCGCGATCGTCGGCATGGCCTGCCGGTTCCCGGGCGGCGCCGACACGCCGAACGCGCTGTGGCGGCTGGTGGCCGAGGAGCGGGACGTGGTCGGTCCGTTCCCCACCGACCGCGGCTGGGACCTGGAGCACCTGTACGACCCGGACCCGGACCGGCCCGGCCGCAGCTACGCCCGCGAGGGCGGCTTCCTCTACGGGGCGGCCGAGTTCGACGCGGAGTTCTTCGGCATCTCGCCGCGCGAGGCGCTGGCCGCCGAACCGCAGCAGCGGCTGCTGCTGGAGACCGCGTGGGAGGCGCTGGAGGACGCGGCGATCGACCCGACCGGCCTGCGCGGCTCGCGCACCGGCGTGTTCGCCGGCGTGATCGCCCAGGAGTACGGCCCGAGCATGCACCACCTGCCGGCCGAACAGACCGACGGCTACGTGCTCACCGGCAGCACCACCAGCGTCGCCTCCGGCCGGATCGCCTACACGCTCGGCCTGGAGGGCCCGGCGGTCACCGTCGACACCGCCTGCTCCTCCTCCCTGGTCGCGCTGCACCTGGCGGCCCGGGCGCTGCGCACCGGCGAGTGCGACCTGGCGCTGGCCGGCGGCGCCACCGTGCTCGCCGCCCCCGGCATGTTCATCGAGTTCAGCCGGCAGCGCGGCCTGGCCCCCGACGGCCGGTGCAAGCCGTTCGCCGACGCCGCCGACGGGACCGGCTGGGGCGAGGGCGCCGGGCTGCTGGTGCTGGAGAAGCTGGCCGACGCGCAGCGCCACGGCCACCGGGTGCTCGCCGTGCTGCGCGGCTCGGCGGTCAACCAGGACGGGCGCAGCAGCCAGCTGACCGCGCCCAGCGGCACCTCGCAGCAGCGGGTGATCCGCCAGGCACTGGACGCGGCCGGGCTCGGCCCCGGCGAGGTCGACCTGGTCGAGGCGCACGGGACCGGCACCAGGCTGGGCGACCCGATCGAGGCGCAGGCGCTGATCGCCACCTACGGCGCCGCGCACAGCGCCGAACAGCCGCTCTGGCTCGGCTCGGTGAAGTCCAACATCGGCCACACCCAGGCCGCCGCCGGCGTCGCCGGGGTGATCAAGTC
>NZ_JBHYKG010000324.1:0-9124 GCF_042741245.1 Kitasatospora sp. NPDC058965 | reverse complement strand
GGGCCGACGCCCGGGCGCCGCGGGGCGCCAGGCCGCCACCGCTCGCGCTACGGCGTCCCGAGCGCTGCCGCCTCGCGGTCCAGGTCGTGCTGGAGTGCCCGCCGGGTGGCGTCGCTGATCAGGTGTTCCCCGTACAACCGGTGCAGTTCGGCGTTCTGCACCGTGATCACCTCGCGGCGCAGCCGGCGGTACTCGGCGTCGGTCGCGTCGGCGCTGCCGTCCGCGTCGTCCGCGTGGTCCAGGCGGGCCAGCAGGCCGCGCCGGGCCCGGTCGGCCGCCACCTCGCCCACGCTCTCCAGCCCGGCCAGCTGCTCGACGTGGTCCAGCCCGGCCCGGTTCAGTGCGTCCCGGGCCCGCGCCTCCTCGCGCGCGGTGTGCTCCGGCTCCAGCGCCAGTCCGGACCGGTGCACCACGGCGGCCAGCGTCAGTCCCTGCACCACCAGCGTGCTGACCACCACCGCGGTGGTCAGCACCAGCACCAGTGCCCGCCCGGGCAGCGGCAGTCCGCCGCTCCCGGCCAGCGGGATCGACAGTGCGGCGGCCAGGGGCATCACGCCCCGGGTGCCGGCCCAGGTCACTACGCCCGCGACGCGCCAGGAGAGTCGACCCCGGGTCGGGCGCACCGCGCGGGTCAGCGGCAGCGTCCACAGCACCCGCGCCGCGATCAGCACCACCGTCAGCAGCGCCGCCTGCAGCGGCCACCACCCCGTGCCGGCCGGCAGGTCCCGTACCAGCGCCGGGAGTTCCAGCCCGATCACGCTGAAGACCACGCTCTCCAGCAGGAACACCACCACCGCGTACACCGCGTTCACCTGCAGCCGGCTGTGCGCGTCGGTCAACCGGTGCCCCTCCTTGCCCAGCAGCACCCCGGCGACCACCACCGAGGTGACCCCGGAGGTGTGTGCCGACTCCGCCAGCACGTAGGCGGCGTAGGGGGTGACCAGGGCGATCACCGTCTCCAGCACCGGATCGGCGGTGCGCCGCAGCAGCAGCCCGACCGCTCCGGCCAACGCCGCGCCGATCACGCTGCCGCCCCCGCCGAGCAGCACCAACTGCCCGGCCGCCGCCGGCAGGTCGAGGGTGCCGCCGGCCACCGCCGCCACACCGACGGCGATCCGGAAGAGCACCAGCGAGGTGGCGTCGTTGAACAGGCTCTCGGCCTGCACCAGCACCTGCACCCGCCCCGGCAGCGCGAGTCGGCGCCCGAGCGCGCTGACCGCCACCGGGTCGGTGCTGGAGAGCACCGCGCCGAGCACGAAGGCCATCGCCGGCGGCAGCCCGGTGACCGCCACCGCCACGAAGCCGACCGCCGCCGCCGAGGCGAAGACCAGGCCGAAGGCCAGCACCGTCACCGGCCGCCAGACGGTCCGCAGGTCGCGCAGGGACAGCTCCTCGGCGGAGGCGTACAGCAGCGGGGGCAGCACCACCAGGGCGATCACCTCGGGCGCGACGCGCAGGGCCGGCACCCCGGGGACCAGCGCCACGCCGAGGCCGGCCAGCACCAGCAGCGAGGGGGCGGGCAACCGCAGGCGCCGCGCAAAGGTGGCCACGGTGGTGGCCAGGACGACCAGGACGAGAACGATCCCCACGGCGTGCATCGGCTGAACGACCCCATGCTCAGGAACGGGGTCGCCGCGGTCCTGTCGCCGCGTCCGTCCCCCGAGCCGACCAGTCTTCCCGGCACACCTGAGGTCATTTTATCGCTTCATTGACGGTCTCCGTCGACGGGCCCGGCGCCCGCCTAGACTTCGGGTCAACGCACCGACACGCCAGTGACCTTGGGGGACCCGAGATGCCCGGTCAGCTCAAACTCAGCGCGATCACCCTGGACTGCGCCGACCCGCTGGCGCTCGCCGCCTTCTACCAGCAGGCGACCGGACTGCCGCTACACGAGAAGTCCGACGCGGAGTTCGCCGGCCTGCTGAGCGGGCCCGGCCTGCTGCTCGGCTTCCAGCGGGTCGCCGACTACCGCCGCCCGCAGTGGCCCGGCCAGGACCAGCCGCAGCAGTTCCACTTGGACTTCGACGTCACTGACCTGGCCGCCGCCACCGAGGAACTGCTGGCGCTGGGCGCGACCCGGCCCGCGGACCAGCCCGGGAACGGGGGCTGGCTGGTCCTGCTCGACCCGGCCGGCCACCCCTTCTGCCTGATCGAGAAGAAGTAGTCCGGGTCAGGACCGCGGCTCGCCCGCCAGCTGCGGCACCGCCTGCTCCCGCACGCCGCGCCGACGCAGCGCGGCGCGCCAGGCGGCCACCAGGTCCCGGTCCGCGGCGGCGTCCGGACGCCAGAGCGAGACCGGGGTGTCGCCGGAGAGCTCGTGCAGTGCGCGGTGCAGGTCGCGCAGTGCCCAGGTGGCGCTGTTGCGCGGTCGGAACGCCTGGCCCAGCACCGTGCGCGACGGCAGTTCGGCCTGCCAGACCAGGGCGGTGACCATCGGGAACAGCGCCGGCCGGTCCTCGAACGCGGCCAGCCAGCGGGCGGCCGGGACCGGTAGCCCGGTCGCCCAGTACTCGTCGAGGGTGCCCCGGTAGCGGTCGGACTGTTGCTGCAGCACGCCCAGTTGGGCACGGAGCGCGGCGTAGCGGGCCGGGTGCCGCTCGCGCACCCGGGCGGGCACCCCGGCCAGCCGTCGGCCGCGCTCGTTGCGGAAGAGCAGCTGCACCCCGCCCGTCGGCGAGACCTCGAAGAGCGCCGTGTAGGGGCCGGCCGGCACCTTCAGTGCCCGCGGGTCGAACCCGGCCGGCAGGTCGTGCAGTTCGCCCAGCGCCTGCTGCGCCGCCCGGCGCACGGCGGGGTTCGGGTCGGCGAGCAGGCGCCGGTGCTGGCCGGAGCCGGGCGCACCGGTCAGCGCCGCCAGGGCGGCCAGCGCGGCCCGCACGAAGTGGGCCGGTCCCGGGTCGAGTTCGTCGAGCGCGGTGCGGGCGTGACCGGCGGCCGCGAGGTGCAGCCGGCCGATCGCCTTGACGTCCTGCGACACGCAGGCGGCCCAGGCCAGTGCGCCGAGCAACTGTCCCGAGCGCGCGCCGAATGCGGGCGCCCGCGTGCCGTCGGCCACCGCCGCGGCCAGCAACTCGCGCAGGACGACACGCAGCTCGGTGTCCAGCCCGAGCAACTCGCCTGCGCGGCCCAGCCACTCGTACGGCGGCCGGACGTCGGTGGGACGGGCGCACAGGTCCAGCAGCGGCTGCACGTGCGGCTGGTACAACGCGCTGCCCAGCCGGCGGCGCACCGCGGCCGCGTACGGATCGGCGGGTGGCAGCAGGGCGTCCACGTCGAGCGGCAGCGGCGGCAGCATCCCGCGCAGCTCCGCCGCCAGCCGGGTGCGGTCCGCCGCCGTCGCCGGCTCGCCGTCGGTGCACCCGATGACGGTGAGCACGGTGCGCAGCTGCGGGTGGAACTCCTCGCGCTCGGACGGCTCCAGGGCCCGCAGCGCGGCGAGCGGCAGGAGCAGGCAGGTGTCGGCCGCCGCGTCCCAGCGCTGGGTGGGGTGGTCCGGGTCCACCCCGTCCAGCGCCGGCCGGAGCAACTGCCGCACGTCCTCCGGCTGCCAGGCACACGGCAGTTCGGCGAGCAGCACGGACATCTCCCGGTCCGGTGCCGCGGACCGGAGGCCGCGCCCGCGGCGCTGCAGGGCGACGGCCAGCTCCCTGCGGGAGGCCTCGGGGAGGGCGGCGAGCCGGGCCCGGGTGCGCTGCTGCGACTCGGCCGACCCGCCAACGCCCCCGGCCTGCCGGGGGAGCACGAACCTGCTCCGGAACCAGCTGATCAGACCCACCGGTCCGCACCCCCAAGGCTGCCCATCCGCGTCCCCCGGACGGTACACCTGCGCGCCGACCGGCGGGGCGGACCCGGTAGCGTCCACCGGACCGGACCGGACGGCACGGAGGGAGCGGCGGGGCATGGCGCAGGAGCACGGGGACGGGCGGGCGGCACGCACGGAGGGCGAGCTGCTGGACCTGCTGGACGCGGTGTTCAGCACGGGCCGCGAGGCCACCGGCTTCTTCGTGGACCGCAGCGGCCACGCCGCCTTCCGGTCGGCGCGCCCCGACGAGAGCCTGGTCGACCTGCTGGACCGCGGCGTGCTCGGCTCGTCGCCGGGCGGGCGCGGGCTGGACCTCGGCTGCGGCAACGCCCGCAACACCCTGTACCTGCAGATGCACCGCTACGCGATGGACGCCCTGGACCCGTCCCAGGAGGCCCTGGACCGCGCGCGCAGCCGCCAGGACCAGTTCGAGTACCACGTCGGGTGCGACCTGGGCGTGCGCTACCACTGCGGCGACGTCTTCGGTCCGGTCGGCGCGGCGCTGACCGGGCCCTACGACCTGATCTACGACTCGGGCTACTTCCACTACCTGCCGCCGCACCGCCGACCGGGCTACCTCGCCCTGGTGGAGCGCCTGTTGGCGCCCGGCGGGCACCTGGCGCTGCTCTGCGCCGGACCCGACGGGGACGGCGGCCACGCCCGGGTCCCGGACGCGCAGCTGTACCGGGACGGCACCCTGCACGGCGGCCTCGGGTACACCGCCGCGGACCTGCGCCGGATCTTCGTCGACGGGCCGCTGCCGCTGGTGGAGCTGCAGCTGCGCCGGATGCACGACGAGTCGGGGCCGGACCCGCGCCGGTTCGGGCTGCCGGGCCTGTGGACCGCCCTGTTCCGGCGACCGGAGCAGTGAGGATCCCCGGCCCGGCCGGGGCGGCCCCTGCGTCAGGTGGACGGCCCAACCCGGCGTGCGATCACCGCCGGCCCGGCCGATCCTGCTGGAGATGCGGGCAGCCCCGCCCGCCCGCAGGACCGAGAGAACGAAGCCCCTCGTGACCCAGATGACGGAGCACCAGCTCGCGACCCTCGCCCACCCCGACCTGCTGGCCCACGCCACCGCCGTGCACGACGGCCCCGGCCCCCGCACCTTCGCCGACCTGGCGGCGCTGCGCAGCACCGCCCCGGTGCAGAAGGTCCGGCGGAACGAGAAGGACCTCACCGCCACCGAACGCGCCCGACTGGTCGACGCCTTCACCGTGATCAACCAGTCCGGCGTCCTCGGCCGGTTCGTGGCGATCCACGCCGACATGCACCACCACCAGCACCGGATGACCACCGCCCCGGGCGACCTGGGCGCCCAGCGGTTCCTGCCCTGGCACCGGGTCTTCCTGGACCAGGTGGAGAACGCGCTGCGCCGGATCCACGCCGAGGTCACCATCCCGTACTGGGACTGGACCACCGACCAGCAGGTCCCGACCTGGCTGGCCACCGTGCTGCCCACGGTGATCGTCCCCGGTCCGACCGGCCAGGTGATCCGGGTGACCCGCTCGCCCGGCTCGCAGCAGCTCCTGCAGCAGATCACCTCGCCGCTCGACACGGTGATGGGGGCGGGCGACTTCACCACCTTCGTCGACGGGCTGGAGTCGATCCACGACGACGTCCACGTCTGGGTCGGCGCCACCATGTCCGACCTGATGACGGCCGCCGCCGACCCGCTCTTCTTCCTGCACCACGCCAACATCGACCGCCTCTGGTGGACCTGGCACCCCACCCACCAGGACCAGAACCCGTCGCTGAGCGGCGACGACGCGGTGCTGGACCCGTGGCGGGTCACCGAGCCGACCACCCGGGACATCGCCGACTTCGGCTACTCGTACCGCTGACCCGGCCTGTCAGTGCCGTCCGGCAGGATCGTCCGGCCGGTCGCGCCCGCGGCCGGGCGGACGGCGAGAGGCGAGCGTGGCAGACCGTTACCCCCGGGCCTTCTGGGCCCTGTGCGCGGCCAGGCTGACCAACCGGGTGGGCGCCTTCTCGCTCGCGTTCCTGACCCTGCTGCTGGTGCAGCGCGGCCACCTGAGCGTGCCACGGGCAGGGCTGGTGGCGGGGGCGTTCAGCGCGGCCACCGTGCCGTCCCGGCTGCTCGGCGGGCGGCTGGCGGACCGGTGGAGCGCGCGCGGCACCGTGCTGCTGGGCCTGCTGCTCACCGCGGCCGCGCAGCTCGCGCTCTGCGCGGCGCGCGGGGCGCCGGCCCTCGCCGGGGCGGCGGTGCTGCTCGGTCTGGCCTTCGAGGTCTACGAGCCGGCCTGCGACGCGCTGGTGGTCGCGCACACCACGGCGGAGAACCGCTCGGCCGCGTACACCCTGCTCGGCGTGGCGATCGAGGCCGGTTCGCTGGCCGCCGGGCTGCTGGGCGCGGTGCTGGCCGGGGCGGGGGTGGGCCGGCTCTTCCTCGCGGACGCGGCCAGCTGCCTGCTCGCCGCCGCGATCGTGGCCGTCGCGGTCCCGCCGTGCACCGTGCGGCCGGCCACGGGGCGGGGGAACGGCGGGCGGGGGAGCGGGGGTCGGTCGCGGTCGCGCGTCGTGGACCGGCGGCTGCTCCGGCTCACCGCGCTGGCCTGCCTCTTCACCACCGGCTACTTCGCGCTGCTCTCGGTGCTGCCGCTGACCATGGCCCGCCGCGGGCTGGCCCCGGGCGGGGTCGGCCTGGTGCTGGCGGTCAGCTCGGCGGTCGGCCTCGCGCTGGTCCCGCCGGTGCTGCGGCTGCTGCGGGGACGATCGGACCGGGCGGTGCTGCGCTGGGCCTACCTGGTGATGGCGGGCGGGTTCGTGCTCACCGGCGTGGCCCGCTCGCTGCCCGGGTTCCTGGCGGCCGCCGCGGTGTGGACCGTCGGTGACCTGCTGGTGCTGGGCCGGGCGCAGGCCGTCGTCGCCGAACGGGTGGCGCCGGCGGACACGGCCTCGGCGATGGCCTTCTACGGACTGAGCTGGAGCGTGGGCGGGCTGCTGGCGCCCGTCGCCGGGACGCTGCTGCTCAGCCGCACCGGTCCGGCCTGCACCTGGGCCGCCTTCGCCGCCCTGCTCACCGTGCCGGCGCTGATGACGGGTCGCGCGGCGCGGCCCTGACGGGGCGTGGGCGGCGGCACGGGGCGTCGAGAGCGGGCGGCACGGGGCGTCGGGAACGGGCGGACCGCCGACCTGACGGTCCGTGGGGCGCGGATCCGACGGACCGCTAAGATCACGGGCGGATCGACGGGGGAAGGGACGACGGCGTGGGCAACGCTACGGGACCGCAGCAGTTCGGCTGGTTCGACAATCCGGCGTGGGGACAGCTGCTGGTCTGGCTGCTCCTGGTCGTCGTGGTGCTCCGCCTGGTCACCTGGGCGCTGCTGGTCCGGGCCCAGCGGGGCTTCCGGTACCGGCTGGTCAGCAGCGGACGCCGGCGCGAGATCGGACAGGTCTTCGCGGCCGACACCTCGCGCCGCCAGGAGCACCTCTACGCGCTCAACCGGGCGTACCCGTCGCACCGGGTGGCCGCCGTGCTGGACGTGCTGGTGCCCGTGCTGGTGATCGGGGGCCTCGGCTGGCTGCTGCACATCGGCGTGACGCGCACCTACACCGACCGGAAGGACGTCCTGAGCGTCCACCAACTGCTGCACAGCCCGCCGTGGCCGATGACCTCGGCGTGGTCCGCGCTCTGGGGCGGCGACCCGGGCGGGGCCGCGGCCGTGCTGGTGTGCGCCGGGCTGACGGCGGCCTGGCTGGGTGCCTGGTTCCGCACCCGCTACCTGCTGCTGAGCGTGCGGATGCCGTCCGGGACCTGGGAGGGGTCGCGGCTGCGGCGCCTGCCGGCGGCCGAGCTGGCGGTCCGGGCGGTGGCGGTGCTGCTGCTCCCGGCGGTGCTGATCGCGATGCTGACGCTCTGGCAGGCGCTGGCGCTGCTGGCGGCGCGGCGACTGAACGCGGCGTGGGGCGTGGTGGCGCCGCGGCCGATCCCGGGAACGGGGGCGACCGCCGCACCGGCCCCGGTGTACCAGTCGCGACCTGCGGCGATGCCGGTGGCTCCGCGATCGGGGGCGCCGATGCCGGTGGCGCCGATGCCCGTGGCGCCCGCTCCGGTCGTGCCGACGCACGCGGCACCGACGCACGCGGCACCGACACACCCGGCGGCGACGCCGCCCGCGGCGCCCGGCACGCCCGCGCCGGCGATTCCCGCCGCGGCGGTGCCTGCTCCGCCCGTGCCTGCTCCGCCCGTGTCGGCCCCGCCCGTGTCCGCCGCCGCGCCGCCGGCTCCCGTGGTTCCGCCCGCCACCCGGCCGGCCACCGCGCCGAGTACGCCGCCCGCGCCGGTCGGCCCCGCGCCCGTCGCCGCCGCACCGAGTGCGTCCGTGGTCCGCTGCAAGCCGCTCGGCCCCGGCGATCCGCAGGCCGTCGGCCGCTACCGGCTGCTCGGCCGGATCGGCGCCGGCGGCATGGGGTCCGTCTACCTGGCGCAGCGTCAGGGCGCGGCGACCCAGGTCGCACTGAAGACGCTGCGCCCGGAGCTGATGGAGGACGGTGACCTGCTGCTCCGGTTCGAGCGCGAGGCCGAGGTGCTGGCCCGGGTGCCGAGCGCCTACACGGCCCGGGTGCTCGACACCGGCGCGGTCGACGGGATCCCGTTCATCGCCATGGAGCTGCTCGACGGCCGTCCGCTGAGTACGCACCTGGCCGAGCAGGGCCCGTTCCGCGACGGGGCGGCGCTGCGCGCCCTGGCCCTGGCGCTGGCCGAGGCGCTCGGCGCGGTGCACGGTGAGGGCCTGGTGCACCGCGACCTGAAGCCGGCGAACGTGATGCTGACCAGCGACGGCCCCAAGCTGCTCGACTTCGGCATCGCGATGATGGTCGACCGCACCCGGCTGACCCAGTTCGGCGGCGGCCCGGGCACCTTGACCTACATGGCCCCCGAGCAGTTCGGCGAGGGCCCGGTGGACGCCCGCGCCGACCTCTGGGCCTGGGCCTGCTGCGTGGCCGCGGCGGCGCACGGCGCCAGCCCGTTCGAGGGCACCAGCGCGATGGCAGTGATGCGCAAGATCGTGGACCTGGGCCCGGACCCGGCGGCCCTCGACGCGGTCCGCGCCCTCGACCCGGTCCTCGCCGACCTGGTCGTCCAGGCCCTCCAGCCGGACCCGGCGGCCCGCCCGCAGTCCGCCCCCGCCCTCGCCGCCTCGCTCGCGGCCGCCGACCCGGCGGGGCGCGCCGCGGCCGCGCAGATCGAGGACGGCTGGCGCACGCAGCTGCGCCTGTCTATTATACACATCTGAATCTGCCGACGACTTAGCACGTGAAGATCTCGGTGGTCCCCGTAACAAAAAAAAGGGGCGGTGC
>NZ_JBHYKG010000323.1:0-9268 GCF_042741245.1 Kitasatospora sp. NPDC058965 | reverse complement strand
GACCGACACCGTGCCGTCCGGGCTCGACGGGCCGGACCGCAACGCGCCCCACCGGCGCCACCCGCCCGCGCGGATCGAGGGGTGCCGCCGAACAGCTACGGGGCAGGCCAGGGGCGCAGCAGTGCGGCCGCCAGTTCCCGCGGCCGGCTGAGGGCGGCCAGGTGCCCGCCGGGGATCCCCTCGACCTCCAGGCCCAGCCGCTCGCGCACGATCCGGCGCTGGAACTCCAGCGGGAAGAAGCGGTCCTCCCGTCCCTGGAGGAACCGGGTCGGCACGTCGGGCCAGCGGGTCAGCGGCCAGGGCTGGGCGAACAGCGCGGCGGGCGGCGCCGAGCCGCCGGCCGAGAACGCCTCCTCGGTCACCTCGTCGGGGACGTCGTGGAAGAAGTCGGTCCGCAGGTCGAACTCGGGATCGGGGCCGCGCCCGGTGGCGGCCGCGTACGCGGACCGGGCCCCGGCCTGGCCGGTGTGCTCCCACCACTGCCCGGCGCTCTCCCCGGGCACCGGGACCATGGCGTTGAGCAGCACCAACTCGGCGACGGGCACCGGCAGCCGCCCGCAGACCAGCGGAGCCGAGAAGCCCGCGAGCGACTGGGCGACCAGGACCAGCGGCCCGGTCAGGTCGGCGCACTGCTCGACGGCGGCGACGACGGTCTGCGCGAACTCCTCCAGTCCCGCGGAGTCCTCGTCCGGCAGGTCCATCGTGACCACCGCGTGCCCCCGGGCCCGTAGTTCGGGCACCAGCCGGTGCCAGAACCAGGCCCGGCCGTCGGCACCGGGTACGAGCGTGAAGGTCGCCATCGTCGTCCTCCCTCTACGGGTCGCCGCGCACGTGTCCGTGGCGCTCCCGGCGACGCTACCGGGCAGCGCCGACGGACCCCCGCTGCTGCGCGGCGCGGCGCGGCGGGCGCGGCCCGGCCCATTGACAGGGCCCGGAGCGCGGGTGCAGAGTCCTCCCTCAAGAAAAGAAGGAAACTTTACTAACAAACGGGCCGCGGTCCTGCACCGGTCCCGCACCCGTCCCGTGCCGGTCCGGCATCGACCCGAGCCCCTCCCCGAAGGAGCGCCCATGACCACCCCCGCCATGACCATCCCCACGACCCGTCGGCGCCGTCCCCTCGCCCGAAGGGGCCCGGCGCTGGCCGCCGCCGTCCTGGTCGCGACACTGGCGGTGCCCGCGATCGGGCACGCCGACAGCAGTGAGTGGCTCACCGGCGACCAGCGCCGCTACGCCGACCAGATGATCAGCGTCTTCGAGAACAGCACCACCGAACTGCAGTACGCCTACGCGGAGAACATCCACGACGGTCGCGGCGTCACCGCCGGCCGGGCCGGCTTCACCACCAACGACGGCGACGCGCTCAAGGTCGTCCGGGCCTACACCGCCGTCGTCCCCGGGAACCCGCTCGCCGCCTTCGTCCCCGAGTTGCAGCGGCTGGCCGACACCGGCAGCGGCAGCACCGACGGCCTGCCGGAGGCGGACTACATCGCCGCGTGGCAGCAGGCGGCCCAGGACCCGGCGTTCTGCCAGGTGCAGGACGACCAGGTGGACCAGCGCTACTTCAACCCGGCCATGCAGGACGCCGACCAACTCGGACTGCACACCCCGCTGGCCCGCGCCGAGCTGTACGACGCCGCGATCCAGCACGGCCTCGACAGCTCCTACGACGGACTGCTCGGCCTGATCGCCCGCACCAACCAGCAGGTCGGCACCCCCGACCGGGCCGGCGAGACCGCCTGGCTGGGCGCCTTCTTCGCCGTCCGCACCGACGACCTCACCAACCCCGCCAACTCGGCCACCCAGGCGGAGTGGAGCAAGTCGGTGGACCGGGTCGCGGCCGTCAAGCGCGTCGCCGACAGCGGCAACTACGCCCTCACCGGGCCGTACACGCTCACCGCGTTCGGCACCAGCTACACCATCCAGTAGACGGCCCGGCCGCGCAGGGCTCCCGGCGCGGTGCGGATCGCGAGGTCCGCACCGCGCGTCCCGGCAGGGCCCTGCGGGACGCCGCTCAGTCCGGCGGCCGCTGCAGCAGCTGTCGCGAGGACGCGAAGCCCAGGCGCTGGTACACCGGCACAGCCGTGCGACCGGAGTGCACGGTCACGCGCACGGCCCCGAGGGCCGTCGCATGGTCCGCGGCGGCCTCGACCAGCGCCGACCCGATCCCCCGACCCCGCTGCGCCGGCAGCACGAAGACGGTCTGGATGTCCGCCGACAGTCGGCCGGTCGCGCCGGGCCGCGGCACGCGGGGGACGAGCGCGACCCAGGCCATGCCGACGATCTCCGGCCGGTCCAGCCGGGCCACGAACGCCGCGTGCGACTCCCCGCGGGTGGCCCACCACTGCCCGAGCTGCGCGGCGAAGTCCTCGACGGCCGACGCGGTCGGCTCCTCCTGCCGGGTGTCCAGCCAGAGCAGGCGCGCCAGCGCCGCGACGTCGTCCGGATGCGCCTGACTGATCCTCACGGCGCGAGTCTAGCCAGGGTGCGGGGCGGTCGGCGGCGGGGCGCCGTCCCGGACGGCCGACCGCGCGGCCGCCGGTGCGGTGCCTCACTGCCCCTTCAGGAAGCGGAAGTAGAACGCCGTGAACACCAGGACGATCCCGACGTTCACCAGCAGCCGCTCCCAGAACTGGTGGCGGAAGAACAGAAGATCCACGCCGACCACGACGGTGATCATCGCGAGCACGTAGAGCACGGCGACGGCTTGCCTTCCCATAGCTCAGTTGTACTGCACCGGCCACCGGTCCGTCCTCCTCGGACCGGACCGGATCGCACCGGCCCCCCGCTCACCCCGTGGAGGCGTCCGCCAGCAGCCTCCGGGCGAGCGCCCGCAGCTCCTCGTCCAGGTGGTCCGGCCCGGCGAACGGCGAGTCGGGGTACAGCCGTTGCCCCGACCGTGCGAACCGGGCGAGCGCGGCGTCCAGCTCCGCCGGGACCTCGCCGATCTCGGCGAGCGCGTCGAGGGCGCGCACGCCGACCGGTGTGGGACCGACCAGTTCGGCCAGGACGGGCACGGCCCGCTCGGTGGAGCCGGTGATCCGGCTATGCGCCCGGGCCGCAGCCATCCGGGTCCACTCGTACCCGGACTCCAGCATCGGCTCGATCAGCGGCAGCAGGCCGGCGGCGGCGCTGCCCAACGGCTCCAGGTCACCCAGGTACCAGGAGTGCTGGCCGGCCTCCGACAGGAGCGCCCCGAAGGTGCGCAGCGCCCGGTCCGGCTCGCCGGTCAGCCGGTAGTGGGCGCCGGCCGCGGCGGAGCGCACCGAGGCGTCGCCGCTCTGCAGCGCGGCACCCAGCAGTTCGACGGCCTCCGGGGTCGGGACGCCGGTGCGCCCGAGCTGGCGGGCGGCGACGATGGCGGCGCGGCCGGTGCGCACGCAGTCCACCAGCTCGTCCTGCGCCTCGCGGGCCCCGGCGCCGAGCGGCTCCAGGGCCAGGACCAGCGCGATCCCGTCGTTCGCGGTGGCACCGGCCGCGAGCTGACGGCGGATCACGGGTATCAGCCGGGCGCCGGCCCCGGGGAACGCGAGGGCCGCCGCCTTCAGCAGTTGCCCGTCGGGGCGGCGCAGGACCAGCTCCAGCGCGCGGGGGTCGCGCGTGCGCACCAGGGCCCGCAGCGCGGAGTCGGCGGTCTCGGCCCCGCTGTCGGCGGCGTACCGGTGCAACGCGTCCCTGAGGTCGGCACCCGGTGCGGGCAGCAGCTCGGCCCAGTGTCCGATGGTCCGCAGGCGGGCGCCCACGCTGCCGGCGTCCCGCTGGCGGGGCAGCGCGGCCAGCAGGAGGTCCAGCACGACCGCCTCGCGGTCCCGCCAGTGCTCGGCGACCTCCCCGGCCAGCCAGGAGCCGCGCGAGCCGAGGTCGCCGGCCTCGATCCAGCGGGCGGCCACCGACAGGGCCGCGTCCGGGTCCCGGGTGAGCAGTCGGGTCAGGCGCTCGTCCTGGGTGCTGCCGTCCGACCAGGGGAGCTCGTCGTCCCCCGGGTCCGGGGCGGCGCCGTCCGCGGCGATGACCGCCACCAGCTCGGAGGGGTACGGCGGCTCGCAGCGCTCGGCCGCGAGCAGCGCGCCCGCCAGCCGGACCTCGGCCGATCCGTCGTCGAGGGCCGCCACCCGCTGCCCCAGGGCGGTCAGGGCGACCATCGCGTCCGCCCGGACGGCGGGGACCGGATCGCCGCGGTACAGGCCGTCGACCAGCCCCGCGACGGACGCCCGGCCGTCGGCCGGGAGCACGTCGGCCACCGCCGCGACCACCCGCAGCGCTGCCCGCCGCACCACTCGCTCACCGTCCGTCAGGCAGGGCAGCAGGTCGGGCAGGACCCGGCACAGCTCGGCGCAGACCGCGGCGACCGCAGTGTCGGGCCAGTGCGGCGAGCCGACGTCCGACGGGTCGTGGGCGGCGAGGAGGGCGAGCAGCACCAGCAGCTCGTCCCGCTTGGCCGGGACGTGCCGCGCGGCGTGGGCGAGGAAGGGCACGGCCGGTGCCGAGGCCTGGTAGATCGTGCCCTGGTGGATGATGGTGCCCCAGAGCTCGTCGACGGCCTCCGCGACCGCCTCCTCGTCGTCCAGGTACAGGGCGCGGATCAGGTCGGGCACGTCCTCGGCGCCGCCGTAGGCGTGGGTCAGGGCGTGCCACGGCACGGTGTCCAGGTCGGCCGGGGACCTCATCGTCGGTGCTCCTCGCTGTTCGGGTGCGCCGACCCTATCGATCACCGATGACGCCGGCCGCGCGGCCCGGGCCGGGGCCGCCGGTCCACTCGTAGACCGTGACGCCGCCGCCCACCGCCGCCACCCGGTAGCCGGCTGCCGGGAGTGCGGCCTGCGCCGCGCGTTGCTCGCGCTCGGGGACCGGGAAGTCGCCGGGGCGGTCCACCGCCGCCACCCAGCGGGCCACCGGGCGGCGCAGCGGGCCGCGGGCGTCGGGGTAGGTCAGGTACGGGAAGAGCGAGACCGTGCAGCGTCCGGTCAGTTGGGGGGCCAGCTGGTTGGCGGCGGCCACCGTCGCGCCGTCCGGGATCGCCGCCAGCGCGTGCCGCGCCGCGCGCACCCCGTCGCCGGGGGCGGCCAGGTCGGGCACCGGCGCCGCGTCGAGCGCCAGCAGCAGGGCCAGGGCCGGCACCCAGCGGGCCAACCGGCCGGTCCGGCGGGGGAGTCGGGCGAGCCCGTCGGCCAGGGACAGGAACAGCACCGGCATCAGCACCGCGTTGTAGTGCTGCCCGCACCCCCAGTACGTCGGGTTCGGGGTCCAGAACCGGGCGGCCAGCGGCAGCACCAGCAGCAGGCAGACCGGCGAGCGCAGCGCGACGAACAGCGTGGGGGCGAGCAGCAGCGCGACGGTGTGCCACTTGACGGCCGGCAGCAGCAGCCGGGCCAGCGGATCGCCGTGCCAGGCGGCGCTCGCCCCGTAGTCGTAGTGCCCGTCCGGGTTGAACGCCGGCACCACCACCAGGACCGCGAGCAGCGTGCCCGCCACGGCCGCCAGCACGGCGACGGCGCCGAGCCGGCGCCCGCCGCGCCACCAGACCAGCGCGCCGACCCCCGCCACCAGCAGCCCCTGGTCCTCCTTGACCAGCAGCAGGGGCAGCGCCCAGCAGACCGCCGCCCGGTGCCGCCCGCGCACCAGGGCCGCCACTGCCAGGGCGACCAACGGGACCGCCAGCGCCACCTCGTGGAAGTCGAACAGCTCTGCCCGCCACACCCCCCAGGACAGCCCGTAGGCCGACCCCACCGCCACCCCGCGCGCCCGGCCCAGCAGCTCCACCGCGACCCCGGTGACCGGGGGCACCGACAGCGCGAACAGCACCGCCTGCGCCACCAGCAGGGTCTGCGCGCTCGGGAACAGCCGGTAGAACGGGGCGAGCAGCGCGAGCGCCGGGCTGAAGTGGTCGCCCAGGACGTCGAATCCGGTCCCCTTCAAGGTGGCCACCGGCAGCTGCCCCGCGGCGTAGCCGCGGACCGCCTGCTCGAATATGCCCAGATCGAACCCGGTCGTCTCCATCCGCCACTGGCGGGGGAGCGAGAGCAGCAGGCCGTACAGGCCGACGGGCAGCACCGGAATCCAGGCGGTCCAGGAACTCCGGGAAAGCCGGGGGAGGTTGCGGACGAATCGTTCGAGAGTCACCCGGGGAACGCTAGGAAAATGCCGCTGAACGGACCCTGAACGTTCCTGAGGAAATTTCAGGACGGACTTTCTCGGCAGATCGGGCAGCACCCATTACGGCGTTCGGACATTGGCCTACCATCAGGCCGTGCGCCTCTTGATGGTGGAAGACGAGGAGCGGCTCGCGCAGTCGCTCAGCCAGGGCCTGCGGGCCGAGGGCTACGCGGTCGACGTGGTGGCGGACGGGCGCCACGGCCTGGACCGCGCCCGCGAGGGCGACTACGCGGCGATCGTGCTCGATCTGATGCTGCCCGGCCTGAACGGCTTCCGGGTCTGCCAGGAACTGCGCCGCGACGGGAATCCGGTGCCGATTCTGATGCTCACCGCGAAGAACGGGGAGTACGACGAGGCGGAGGCATTGGACTGCGGTGCCGACGATTTCCTCAGCAAACCCTTCTCCTACGTCGTGCTGACCGCCCGGTTGCGCGCACTGCTGCGGCGCGGCGGGGCCACCCGGCCGACCGTGCTGTCCGTGGAGGACCTGCGGATCGACCCGGTGGCCCGCCGCTGCACCGTCGCGGAGCGGGAACTTCGCCTGACCGTGAAGGAGTTCGGCGTCCTGGAGTGCCTGGCCCGGCGCTGCGGCCAGGCGGTGCCGAAGATCGAGATCCTGGACGCGGTGTGGGACTCGGCGTTCCGCGGCGACGTCAACATCGTCGAGGTCTACGTGGGAGCACTGCGGCGCAAGCTCGACCGGGCCGGCGCCCGGTGCGCCATCGAGACCGTGCGCGGCATCGGCTACCGGGTGGTGCCGCGTGCCGCCTGAGCACGAACCGGTCGGGACGGGGCGGTCGCGGTTCCGGGTGCCGCGACCCGGTGTGCGGGCCCGGGCCGCGCTCGGTGCGCTGGTCGCCTCCGCGATCGCCTTCGGTGTCGCCGCCCTGTGGGTCGGACAGGAGGTGCACGACCGGATGCTGCAGCAGGCCCGGACCAGGGCCGGGACCGCGGTCGAGAACGTCGCCTCGAAGATACCGAACAGCCCCGACGAGGCCTACCAGGCCACCACCTTCGTGGTGATGACGGAGGACGGCCGCTGGCTGCGCTCCAACAAGATGTTCGACGTCTACCGGGAAGCCGGCTACCACACCGGCATGGTCCCGATCACCGCCGCCGAACAGCAGCAGCAGGACGAACTGGCGGTCGCCCACCCGGAGCAGTACAACCCGTTCGGCATCGTCGCCCTGCACTTCCCGCCGGGTCTCGGCCCCGGCCCGGAGTCGACCGCGCTCAAGGGCCGGACCGTCGACTTCTACCGGGTGGTCAGCAACCCCGTGACCAGCGCCCAACTCGCCCAGTACTCCGGCATCAGCGGCCTGCCCGACCAGTCGCTCACGGTCTTCGTGATGATCGACCCGCAGGAGGCCGAGCAGACCACGGCCGCCGTCACCGACCTGCTGCGCTACCTCGCCCCCGCCGCCTCGCTCTGCGTCGCGCTCACCGCCTGGCTGGTCACCGGACTGGCACTGCGTCCGGTCGAGTCGATCCGGCGGCGGATGGCCGAGATCGGCGACGGCGCGTTCCACGAGCGGGTGCCCGTGCCGCCGGCCCGGGACGGCATCGCGCGGCTGGCCGAGACCACCAACAGCACGCTCGACCGGCTGGAACGGGCCCTGACCGAGCAGCGCCGCCTGGTCGCCGACGCCTCGCACGAACTGCGCAGTCCGCTCGCCGCGCTGCGCAACTCGCTGGAGGTGCCGCTGACCCACCCCGAGCAGGCCGACTGGCCGGCGGTGGTGGCCGGCGCGCTGGCCGAGACCGAGCGCCTCCAGGAGCTGGCCGACGACCTGCTGCTGCTCGCCCGCACCGAGGAGGCCGCCCACCTCGGCACGGTCGAGCTGCACGACTTGGTGGCCGAGCAGCTCGCCGAACGCACCCACGCCGGCCCGCTGCCGGCGTACCGCCAGGACCTCGCCGACGCCACCGTGCCCGGCCGGGAGGTGCTGGTCGGGCGGGTGGTGCGCAACCTGCTGGACAACGCGGCCCGGCACGCCGCCGGCACCGTCACCGTCCGGCTGCGCGCGGTCGACGGCTGGGCCGAACTCACCGTGGCCGACGACGGGCCCGGCATCCCGGCCGCCGACCGGGAGCGGGTCTTCGACCGGTTCGTCCGGCTCGACACCGCCCGCAACCGCGCCACGGGCGGCGCCGGCCTCGGGCTGGCCCTGGTCCGCACCATCGCCACCGGCCTGGGCGGCACCGCGACGGCGGCGGAGCCGCCGTCCGGCCACGGCGCGCACCTGGTGGTCCGCCTGCCGCTGGCGGCCGACGGGGGGAACCACTGACGGGGGCGGCGCGACCGCGCCGCGCGGGAGCACCACCCCAGCGCCGCGCGGGAGTACCACCCCAGCGCCGCCCTGGCGCCGCCCCGGCGTCAGTACCGTCGGGCCATCTCGGCCCAGCGGTACCGCCGGGCCATCACGGCCCGTCAGTACCGCTGGGCCTTCACGGCCACGGGGACGAGCGCCAGGTCGGCGGGCTTGCTGCTGAACGCGACCGGTTGCGCCCGCTGCCCGGCCGGCAGGTTCTCGGCCCACACCACGGTGCTGTCCACCATCTGACCGGACGCGTCGTTGAAGTTCACCTGGACCGCGTACGACAGCGTTCCGCCCGTGCTGTTGGTGATGGTGACGATCGCCGCGTGCAGGCCGCCGCTGGTGGGGTGCGGCACGCCCGTGATCACGACGTCGCCCAGAGCGTTGCCGCCGCCCTGGACGCCGTTGAGCACCGAGGTCGCCTTGTCGCGGCTGGCGGTCAGCCGATCCGACGCCGACGCGGCGAACGACGAGGCCGCGGCCTCCGCGGACTGCTGGGCGGCCGACGCCACGGCCGAGGCGGAGGAGGCGAGCGAGGCGAGCGCGGAGGGCGGCTCGCCCGAGAACGAGGACGGGTTCGGAGCGGCCGTCAGGGACCGCGCGGGCGAGGTGCTGGGCGCCGTCGTGCTGCTGCTCGAGCACGCGACCAGCGCACCGGACAGTCCCAGGCCCACCGCGGCCGCCCAGTGGGCGCGCCGCCACCGGCCCGCCTCGGCACCGTGTTCGCGCCGTCCCCTCATACCGTCCTCCTCACAGACCTGCCGCCGGAAGGTTCCGGCGGCACACGGACACCCCCATGC
>NZ_JBHYKG010000322.1:0-9285 GCF_042741245.1 Kitasatospora sp. NPDC058965 | reverse complement strand
GCCGCGTTCCCCGCCCGGTCAGCAGCTGCGCAGCTCCGGGGACTGGTGCAGCAGCTGGGCCCGCATCGAGGTGAACTCCCGGTACTCCGCGCCGCCCTCCGCGCCCACCGGGAAGACCGCCACCCGGTGGCAGTTCATGAAGGCCAGCTTGACCCCGAAGTGCCGCTCCAGCGAGCCGCGGATCGAGTCGCTGGCCATCGCCCGGAGCAGCTGTCCGCGCTCGGCGTCCGTCGGCGGCTCGATCCGGTTGTCGGCGAACGGCGCACCTCCGTCGGCGAGCTCGGCGGTGAGCCGCTCCACCGTGCGGTACGCGAAGGGCAGCGAGTCGCGCACGGTGGTCACGAAGTCGGACTCGGCCACCTCGCCGGCCTCGGCCTGGGCCAGCAGTTCGGGGGAGACGGTCAGGGACATGGCGGCATCACACTCCGGTCGACGGGGACGAGGAAGAGGTAGTGCAAATGAAATCCATTTCCACTAAGCCTGATCCTGGATCACCCCTGACGCCCTGTCAAACGACACGCCCCCGCGCCGCCGCCGGGGCCCGGAACGGCGAGGGCCCCCGCCGATCGCTCGGCGGGGGCCCTGGCGAGCCGGAACGGTTCGGCTACTGCAGCGGCACCGTGGTCAGCGTCCCGGGGCTCGTCCCCTTGAGCGCACCGGTCAGGGTGTCCCGCCAGATCGGGCCGGCCAGCGTGCCGCCGAAGGCCTGGCCCACCACCTGGCCGCCGATGCTCTGGCCGTCCAGCGACTTCGGGTTGTCGGTGTCGGTCACCACGGTGGCGCCGGACAGCTCGGGCGTGTAGCCGACGAACCAGACCTGCTTGCTGTCGTTGGTGGTACCGGTCTTGCCCGCGCTGTCCCGGTCGCTCAGGCCGGCCGGCGCACCGGTGCCGTCCTGCACCACGCCCTTGAGCATGGTGGTGATCGCGTCGGCGGTGTCGGCGGACATCGCCTGGGTGCACTGGCTCTTCGGCACGTTGACCGGCTTGCCGTCGGGGCCGGTCACGCCGGTGATCGCGGTCGGTGCGCAGTAGCTGCCGTGCGCGGCGAAGGTGGCGTAGACGTTGGCCATCTCCAGCGGGGTGAGCGCGTTGGTGCCCAGTGCCATCGCCGGGGTGACCGCCAGCTGGGTGCCGCCGGCCTGCTGGGTGATGCCCAGCTTGTTGGCCATCTGGGCGACGCTGCACAGGCCGACGTCACCCTCCAGCGAGGCGAAGTAGGTGTTGACCGACTGCGCCATGGCGGCCGGCATGCTGAACGGGCCGACCAGCGACTTGGCGTCGTTGTGCACCTCGTCCTTGGACGGGTACCGGTTGCCCGAGCAGTCCTTCATGGCCGGCCAGAGCATGCTGTACGGCGAGTCGTAGCTCTGCGACGGGGTGATCCCGCCCTCCAGCGCCGCGGCCGCCACGATCGGCTTGAAGGTGGAGCCGGTCGGGAAGCCCAGGCCGCCGCCCATCGACTTCTCGACGTTGTAGTTGATCTGGGTCTGGTTGGCGTTCACGCCGTACGGGCGGCTCTGGCCCATCGCGACGATCTTGCCGGTCCCGGGCTGCACCACGGTCATCGCGGTGGCCGCCTTGTCCGAGGCGTACACGTGCTTGGTGACCGAGGCCTGCAGCGCGGCCTGCGCCTTGGGGTCCAGGGTGGTGCGGATCTGCAGCCCGCCGCGCTGCCAGAGCGCCTGCCGGGCCTGGGCACTGGTGCCGAAGGCCGGGTTGGTGAGGACCTCGTTCTTCACGTAGTCGCAGAAGAACCCCTCGCCCTGCTGGGCGGTGATGCAGCCCTGCTGGGCCCGGCTGACGTTCAGCCCCAGGTCGGTCTTGATCGCGTCGTCGGCCTGCTGCTGGCTGATCGTGCCGTACTGGGCCATCTTGCGCAGCACGGTGTCCCGGCGCTCCTTGGCGGCCTTGGGGTTGATCACCGGGTCGTAGCCGGTGGGCGACTGCACCAGACCGGCCAGCAGGGCGGCCTGCGGCAGCGAGAGGTCGGCCGCGTGGACCGAGAAGTAGCGCTGCGCGGCCGACTCGATGCCGTACGCCTGCTCACCGAAGAAGGTGATGTTCAGGTAGTTGGTGAGGATCTGGTCCTTGGTCAGGGTCTCCTCGACCTTGATCGCGTACTTCATCTCCTTGAGCTTGCGCCCCACGGTCTGCGCCTGGGCCGCCTGCACCGCGGCCGGGTCGTCGCCGGCCTCCTCGACGAAGACGTTCTTCACGTACTGCTGGGTCAGCGTGGAGGCGCCCTGGGTGCCACCGCCGCCGGCGTTGTTGGTGATCGCCCGCAGCACGCCCTTGACGTCGATCGCGCCGTGGTCGTAGAACCGGTTGTCCTCGATGTCCACCAGGGCGGACTTCATCAGCGGGGATATCCGGTCGCTGGTCACCACGGTGCGGTCGCGGTCCCAGACCGTGGCGATCACCCCGCCCGCCGAGTCGTAGATCGTGGAGGCCTGCGACAGCGCCGGCGTGGTGAAGTCGTCCGGCAGGCTCTGGAAGTCGTCCACCGCACTCTTGGCGGTCAGGCCCATGCCGCCGACCGCCGGTATCGCCACGCCCGCGGCAAGGACTCCGGCCACCGCGCTGACGCCGAGGAACTTGGCGGTGAGCCTGCTGTTCCGGACAAACTTGCCCATCTGCGACGAATGCATGCAGGAACTCTATGCACGAAAGATGAGTAAATCGGACCAAACGGGGGGCGTCCTCCGTCACAAGCCTGCGACAATGTGCGCCTACGGATCTTCCGAGGTGCGACTGCCATGAACCAGGGCCCGGCCCCGACCACCCCCGAACTGCCCGGCCCGCTGGCGGCGCTGGCGCCGTTCCTGGAGCACTACGGGTACCTCGCGGTGGGCCTGCTGGTGCTGCTGGACAACGCCGCGCTCCCGGTGCCCGGGCAGACGGTGCTGATCCTGGCCGCGGTCTACGCCGGCGCCGGGCAGCTCTCCCTCGCGGGCGTGGTGGCGGTGGGCCTGGTGGCCGCGATCCTGGGGGACTGCCTGGGCTACCTGCTGGGCCGCTACGGCGGCCGGACCCTGGTGCACCGGTACGGGCGCTACGTCGGCCTGAGCGGCGAGCGGCTGCTGCGGGCCGAGGGCTTCTTCACCCGCAACGGCGGCAAGGTGGTGCTGGGCGCCCGGTTCGTCGACGTGCTGCGGCAGACCAACGGCATCATCGCCGGCACCACCGGGATGGACTGGCGCCGCTTCCTGCTCTGGAACTGCCTGGGCGCCGTCGCCTGGGTGGGGGTGTGGAGCACGATCGGCTATCTGGCGGGCGGCAACATCGACCAGATCTACCGGCAGGCGCTGCGGTTCCAGCTCTACCTGCTGCTCGCGGTGGTCGCGGTGGTGGCGGTGCTGGTCGGCCGCGCCGTGCTGCGCAGGCGCCGCCGCTCCTGAGCCGGAGCCGGCGGCACCTGCGACCAGCGGGTTCTCAGGGGAGCAGGCGCTCCACGGCCACCGCGCCGTCCCGCTCCAGGGCCTGCCGGGCCTTCTCGATCAGTTCCGGCGTCGGGGTGCGGCCGGAGGCCATCACCAGGTCCTCCGGGTCCACCGGGTGCTCGGCCCCGGTGTGCAGCAGGTGGTCGGGAGTGGGCGACTCGTTGTCGATGGGCTCGGACATGGGAAGCCTCCGTCGGTCGGATGGACCCTGCACTCACGAGTGTGGAACCGAAAGGCCCGCCGGCGCACCTGGGCACGCCGGTGGAGCGAACTCCGTTTGGCCGCACGGGCGCGCCCGGGCCGGTTCGACTGCATAGTCTGCGACCATGACCAGCCACGAAGTGACGTCCCGGGTCGGGGCACGTTCCCGGGAGCAGGTTGAGGACGCGCTGGCGCGTCTGGAGTACATCGGCGAGGCGCCGTTCGAGCACTCGCCCGCCCGCCGCGGCGCGCTGGACGGCTACCACTGGGCGCTGGGCCACGGGCGGCTCGCCCCGGTGACCGGCAGCTCGGCCACCTCGCCCGAGGGGCCCTGCCCGGCCCAGTTGGCCGCCGAGCAGCAGGCCGCCCAGGTCCGCCACCTGGACCTGCGGACCGACCCGGACCAGCGCGAGCACGCCCGCGGCGTGCACGACGCGCTGGCCTGGGTCTGCGGCCGCAGCGACGTGCAACCCTAGGCGACGCCCAGCCCGAGCGAGCGCCGCAGGAAGTCCAGCGAGTGCTCCAGCACCCGTTGGCCCACGGGCGAGTGGGTGGCGCCGCCGAGCGGCAGCACCTCGTGCGGGCGGCCGGCCGCCAGCAGGGCGCCGGACAGCCGCAGGGTGTGGGCCGGGAAGACGTTGTCGTCCGCCAGGCCGTGCACCAGCAGCAGCGGGCGGCTCAGCTTCGGCGCGTCCAGCAGCAGCGAGCTCGCGTCGTACCGGTCCGGGTGCTCGTCGGGGTGGCCGAGGAAGCGCTCGCGCCAGTGCGTGTCGTACAGCCGCTGGTCGGTCACCGGTGCGCCGGCCACCGCCGCGTGGAAGACGTCCGGCCGGCGCAGCACGGCCGCGGCCGCCAGCGTCCCGCTGTAGGACCAGCCGCGGATCGCGGCCCGGGAGAGGTCGAGCTCCGGGTGGCGCCCGGCCATCGCGTGCAGGGCGGCCACCTGGTCGTCCAGGGCCGGGCCGAGCACGTCGCCGGCCACCTCGCGCTCCCACCGCGGCCCGCGCCCGGGCACCCCGGCGCCGTCCACCACCAGCACCGCGAAGCCCTGCTCGGCGAACCACTGGGAGACCAGCCCGGAGCCGGTCTGCGCGTTGACCACCTTGCGCATCGCCGGGCCCGCGTACGGGTCCAGCAGCACGGGCAGCGGGCCGTCGCCCGGGCGGTACCAGCCGGGCAGGTGGAGCACGGTGGGCAGCGCGCGCGGGCCGGCCGTGGTGAGCAGCCGGCGCTGGGCCAGCACCGGGGTCTCGGCCAGCGAGGCGACGTCGAGCGCGGGGCGGTCGGCGCGGTGCACGGTGACCCGGGTGCCGGGACGGTCGGGGGAGAGCGAGCTGCGGACCAGGGTGCCGGCGCGCCGGACACCCGTGTGGACGCCGGGGTGCTCGGTCAGCCGGCGCACGCCGTGCCCGGGGCGGTGGGTGAACAGGTGGGTCTCGGTGGCCTCGGCGGCCGCGGCGAACAGCACCTCCTCGCCGTCCACCCCGAGCACCTCGTGCAGCTGCAGGCCGGGCTCGGTGACCGGGGTGCCGGCCACGGTCAGGTGGCGGGTCCCGTCGAGGTCGGCGAAGCCGAGCAGGGCGCCCCCCGCGGTGCGGGCGGGCAGGCCGGGGACCAGCTGCACCCAGTGCGCGTCGCGCTGCTCGTGCAGCACGGTGGTGGTCCCGTCGGCGGGGTCCACGGCCAGCACCCGGACGGTGCGCTGGTCGCGGGTCTGCACGGCCGCGAACGGGCCGTGCCGGTCCCAGCCGGCGGCGGTCAGGTACTCGAAGCCGGCCCGGTCCCAGCGGACCTCGGCGCGGGTGCCGTCCAACTCCGCCAGCCAGAGGGTGACCTCGGCGTTGGCGGTGCCGACCGGGGGGTAGCGGACGGCGCGCGGGGGCCGGCCCGGCTCGGCGGGGTCGGCGATGTGCCACACCGTCACCCGTGACTCGTCGACCCGGGCCAGCAGCAGGCGCTCGCCGTCGGGGGACCACCAGTAGCCGCGGTGGCGGCCCATCGACTCGGCGGCCACGTGCTCCGCGCGGCCGAACGTGACCTCCGGTCCGTCCGGCACGGCCACTGCACGGTCGCCGGTGCCGTCCGCCTCGATCACCCGCAGCGCGCCCGCGCTCAGGTAGGCGATCCGCCGTCCGGTCGGGTCCGGGCGGGGCTCCACCACCGGGCCCGCGGCGGGCAGCCGGCGGGCGGTGCCGCTGCGGGTGTCCGCGGCCCACAGGTCGCCGGAGAGGGTGAAGACGGCCAGCGCCGCGGCGGCGTCGGTGGTGTAGGCGACGATGCCGCCGCCGAGCTCGCGGGCCCGCTCGCGGCGGGTGCGCTCGGCGTGGGAGAGCTCCTCGGCCGCGCCGCCGAGCAGGGCGGCCGGGTCGACCAGCAGCCGCTCCCGGCCGGTGTCCAGGTCCAGCGACCAGAGGCAGCCCACCGGGTCGTCGCCGGCCCGGCTGCGCAGGAAGAGCACGCCGGCACCGTCCGGTGAGACGGTGAACCGGCCGGGCAGGCCGAGGGCGAAGCGGCGGGTGCGGGCGAGCTGCTGGGGGAGGGTGTCGGTCGGCATGCCCGACACTCTGTCACCCGGTGATCGGGCGTTTCCCCCGGTTTTCAGGCCGGCAGGCCGTGGTCGGCCGCCAGCCGGCCCAGGGCGGTGTTCAGCGCCGTGCGCTCCGGCTCGGAGAGGCCGGCGGTGAACTCGGCGTCCAGGTCGTGCGCGGTGGCGGCGCAGCGGTCGAGCAGGGCCCCGCCCTGGTCGGTGAGGGTGAGCTGCTGGCGGCGGCGGTCGCCCGGGTCGCGCAGCCGGCGCACCGCGCCCAGCGCCTCCAGCCGGTCGGCCACGGTGACCACCAGGCTGGGCGCCACGCCCATCGCCCGGGCCGCCTCCAGCTGGGAGAGCGGACCACCGGCGCGCAGCAGGGTGAGCAGGCCGACGTCCTTGGGCTTGAGGCCGAAGGCCTCGATCCGGTCGGTGAACCGGGCGGTGACCAGGGCACCGAGGGTCCCGAGCCGGAAGCTGGTGCTGCTCGGCAGCGGATCGATGCTGGTCATGCGACGAACGGTAGCACCCGACAACCGTTCATGCCGAGAACGGTCCCGGTGGGCCGCCCGGACAACTCCGGATGGCGGGAGGGTGACGAGCGTTCAGCCGAAAAGGGTGGCCAATCCGCCCATCCGGGGTGCGGCGGGCGCGCGCTGGGGCCACGCTGGGGCTATGGGCGGAGTCGAGCGGCCACACAGGGTGACCGGAGGCGGATTCCGTCCAGCATCCTGGAGTCCTCACCCTGGAGCTGACCGATGACCTCGGACCTGACCTCCCACCAGCTCACCGCCGCCCAGTCGCCGATCCCGATCGACTACCACCCGATCGGCGGCGCGGCCCAGCAGTTGCTGGTCAGCGGCGAGCAGTTGCACGCCAACGCCTGCCTCTACTGCGGCACTGAGCAGCAGTTGCACACGGCCGGGCACGCCTACACCCACAGCGGCGGCCTGGCCTGGGTGGTGGTGGCCTGCGCCGCCCACCTGGCGCTCGGCCGCGCCGAGGTGCAGGCGGCCGCGCTGCCGGCGGAGCCGGCGCCGGAGCCGCCGGTGAGCTGACGGCGCCCGGACCCGTTGCCCTGCCCCGTGTGCGCGGGGCAGGGCAACGCCGTCAGGTCGCCGTCGCCGCGGCCAGCCGCTCCCAGCGGTCCCGGGTCGGGCCGTCCGCGGGCGGCCGGAAGCCCGGGCGGTCGGCCAGCCAGCGGCTGACCCGGTCCTGCACCGCCGGATCGGCGTACGCCTCGGCCGCCGGCCGGACCAGGTGGCGGACCTGGGCCCGGGCGCGCATCACCTGCGGGTCCTCCAGCGCGCACCAGGGCAGCGCGCTGCGCACCGTGGCCGGGGCGTCGGGGAGCGGGGCGGCCGCCCCGCGCTCGGTCAGCTCCCGCTCGAAGGCGAGGTCGGCGGCCACCTGGCCGTCGAACCAGGGGCGCAGCTCAGCCAGGGCCCACCGGTGGAACCCGGTGCTGAGCCCGGCGTCGGCCGGCCCGGCGTGGTGGGCCAGCCACTGGGCCGCCCGGAAGCCCAGCGGGATCCCCTGACCGTGCGTCGGGTTCAGGTGCACCAGGCTGTCGCCGATGGACAGCAGGCCGGTGGCGACCGGTCCCCGGGCGTCCACCAGCGACGTCCACCGGTTGTCCAGGCCGGCCATCGCGCGGACCGGGCCGACCGGGTCGTGCGGCAGGGCCAGCCAGTCCGCGCAGCCGGTGAAGGTGCGGGCCAGGCGCTCGAAGACCGCGGGGTCGCGCAGCGCTGTGCGGGTGGGGTCGGTGCTGCCGACCGTCAGGGCGACGGCGAACCAGCCGTTGTCGCCGGGGAAGACGCCGCCCGAGGCGAACGGGGTGGCGGCGCCGGCCCGGACCCGGCCGGGGGAGGCGGGGGCGTCCGGGCGCAGCCGGTACCAGCGGCAGAAGTAGGCGATCCCGGTGCGGTGGTTCTCCACCACCGGCGGGCGGGTGCCGGCCGCGGCCAGCAGGGCCGGGACGGGGGAGCGGCGGCCGGCGGCGTCGACCACCAGGTCGGCGCCGAGGGCCTCGCCGCCGGCGAGGCCGACGCCCGTGACCTGCTGACCGTCCATCAGCAGGCCGGTCACTTCGGCACCGTGACGGAGCGTCAGATCCGCCTGCTGCTGCACCGCTGCGGTGAGGGCGGCCTCCAGCAGGATCCGGCGGCCGCGCACGGTGACCAGTTCGTCGTCGCCGGCGCGGGCCGGCGGGTGCTCGCCGAACCAGTCGAACTCGTGCCACTCGGTGGCGCCGCGCCGGAGCAACTCGGCGTAGACGTCCGGGGCTTCGGTGCGCAGGACGGTGCGGACCGGAGCGAGCAGCGAGTGCGGCTGGACGGCCTGCGGAACGCGCGGGCGCAGCCGGGTGAACTCGGCGTCCAGATCGGGGCCCAGGGGTCGTGGTTCGCGTTCCAGCACCGTCACCCGGTGTCCCCGCCGGCCGAGGAACAACCCCGCCGCCAGCCCCGTGATACCGCCGCCCACCACCACTACGCGCACCTGGACTCCCCTCGTCCCGTTTGCGTACCGACCTTACTACGCGCCGGTGCCCGGTCGGCCGGGCGGGTGCCGGAGGGGGCGCCGGGCGGCTCCCGGCGCCCCGTCGGGCGGGCCCGGGGTCAGGCCGGGGAGCCGAAGTCCTGGGTCCACCAGGGGCCGCCCGGGCCGAGGTGGATGCCCACGCCGAGCTCCTTGAACGAGCAGTTGAGGATGTTGGCCCGGTGGCCCGGACTGTTCATCCAACTGTCCATCACGGTGCCGGGATCGGCCTGGCCGCGGGCGATGTTCTCGCCCCAGGAGCTCCACTGGTAGCCGACCGCGTCGATCCGCTGCTGCGGGCCCGCGCCGTCGGGGTTGGTGTGGTCGAAGAAGTTGCGGGCCGCCATGTCGTCCGACTGGTGCTGGGCGGCCTGCTGCAGCTTCGAGTTGGCCGTCACGGCGCCGCAACCGTGCTGGGCGCGCTGCGTGTTGACCAGGTCCAGCACCTGCTGCGCCCAGCCGGCCACGGTCGGCGTGCCGCTGTCCCGGCGGGTCGGCGCCGGGCTCGGGGACGGGTCGACGTAGATCCGCAGCTCGTCCTCCAGGTCGCCGCACAGGCTGAGCGCGTCCACCG
>NZ_JBHYKG010000321.1:0-9298 GCF_042741245.1 Kitasatospora sp. NPDC058965 | reverse complement strand
GTCCTGAGCATCTGAGACCGCTGACCCAGGGTCACCCAAGCCCGACGCCCCCTCCCCGCCACCACGGCGGGAAGGGGGCGTCGGGCTTTCCGCTGACGTGTCGACGGCCGACGGGCCGTCAGGCGGCGACGAACCCCCGGCTCACGGCCAGACCAGGCAGTACAGCTGGTGCCCCGCGTCGTGCAGCCGGTTCGCGAAGTCCTGCCACTCGTGCAGCATGCTGTAGATCACGAAGGCGTCGCGCGGGCCGCGGCGGTCCGGGACGGTGGACCAGATGAAGGCGGCGGCGCCGAGCTCGGTGTCGTCGGCCTTGCGGAGCGGTTCGACCACGGTGGGCGGGAGCTGGACCACCGCGTAGTCGGGGTGCAGGACCACCAGTTCGAGCGGCGGGACCTGGTGGAGCGGGACGCCGGTGATGCCGGTGAGCACCATGGCGCTCATCGTCTCGGGCTTGATCTTGGTGGAGAGGTGGCCGTTGGGGGAGCCGCTGGTCTCCATCAGGTCCCCGAGCCGGCCGAGCGAGCCGAGCTCGCCGGCGTCCAGCCCGAGGCCGCCCGGGCCGAGCGCGGTGGGGACTCTGGCGGCGGTCGCGCGGTCGGGTGCGCCGAAGTACTTGTACGTCACCCCCACGCGTCCTTCACCCCGCCTTCCCCTTCCCGCGCGGGCGGCCTTGTGGCCGGCCCCCGTGGCCTCCTCGAAGCCGTCCTGCTCCTCGGACACTCGGACCATCCTCACCGGAATTCGCCGGAATCGACAGACCCCCGGACCTCCGGTGTCCTGCCGCAGGTCCCGTTTACCCGTTATGTCTTGCTTGTGCGTCCGTAAACGGCCGCGCTCGACCCGATTGCGTGACGTCGCCCCCGCACCGGGCGCGAACACGCGCTCTCCAGTGTGCGGGATGAACCGAGCGTGGCCGCACACGGATCATCGTTCCAGATGATCGGCCCGGACATGCAGAGGTCCAGGACACGATTTGAGACCGGAGCCGTTTGAGAGGATGGGGTCTCGTGAGCTACCCCTATGAAGCACCTCAGTCCCAGTCGCTCTTCGAGCGCGCCTCGGTCGTCACCCCAGGCGGGGTCAACTCCCCGGTGCGCGCCTTCCGCGCGGTCGGCGGCACCCCGCGCTTCATGGTCTCCGGCACCGGTCCCTACCTGACCGACGCCGACGGACGCGAGTACGTCGACCTCGTCTGCTCCTGGGGACCGATGATCCTCGGGCACGCGCACCCGGCGGTGCTGGAGGCGGTGCAGCGCGCCGTGGTCCGCGGCACCTCCTTCGGCACGCCCGGGCAGGGCGAGGTGGAGCTGGCCGAGGAGATCGTGGCCCGGGTGGCTCCGGTGGAGCAGGTCCGGCTGGTCTCCAGCGGCACCGAGGCGACCATGTCGGCGATCCGGCTGGCCCGCGGCTTCACGGGCCGCGCCAAGATCGTCAAGTTCGCGGGCTGCTACCACGGTCATGTGGACGCGCTGCTGGCCGCCGCCGGTTCCGGGGTGGCCACCTTCGCGCTGCCGGACACCCCGGGCGTCACCGGCGCCCAGGCCGGCGACACCGTGGTGCTGCCGTACAACGACCTGGCCGCCGTCGAGGAGGCCTTCAAGGCGCACCCGGGCGAGATCGCCGCGGTGATCACCGAGGCCTCGCCCGGCAACATGGGCGTGGTCCCGCCGCTGCCCGGCTTCAACGCGGGCCTGGCCCGGCTCTGCCGGGAGAACGGCGCGCTCTTCATCTCCGACGAGGTGATGACCGGTTTCCGGGTGTCGAAGGCCGGCTGGTACGGCCTGGAGGCGGCGCACGAGGGCTGGGCGCCCGACCTGCTGACCTTCGGCAAGGTGATGGGCGGCGGCTTCCCGGCCGCGGCCTTCGGCGGCCGTGCCGACGTGATGGCCCAGCTGGCCCCGGCCGGCCCGGTCTACCAGGCCGGCACCCTGTCCGGGAACCCGATCGCCACCGCGGCCGGCCTGGCCCAGCTGCGCGGCTGCACCGACGAGGTGTACGCGACCGTCGACCGGGTCGCCGACACCGTCTCCGGCCTGGTCGCCGAGGCGCTGACCAAGGAGGGCGTGGCGCACCGGCTGCAGCGGGCGGGCAACATGTTCTCGGTCTTCTTCACCGAGGAGGAGGTCACCGACTACGCCGCGGCGAAGCGTCAGGAGGCCTTCCGGTTCACCGACTTCTTCCACAGCCTGCTGGCCGACGGGGTCTACCTGCCGCCGTCCGCCTTCGAGTCCTGGTTCGTCTCGGCGGCCCACGACGACCGCGCCGTCGAGAAGATCGCCGCCGCGCTGCCGGCCGCCGCCCGGGCCGCCGCCGCGGCCACCGGAAACTGAGAGGCCGTCGATGAGCGAGATCACGGTGGTGCACCTGATGCGCCACGGCGAGGTGCACAACCCCGAGGGCGTGCTCTACGGCCGGCTGCCCGGCTACCACCTCTCCGAGCTGGGGCGGGAGATGGCCGACCGGGTCGCCGAGCACCTGGCCGACCGCGACATCACCTACGTGGTCGCCTCCCCGCTGGAGCGCGCCCAGGAGACCGCGGCGCCGATCGGCAAGGCGCACGGCCTGCAGATCGCCGCCGACGAGCGGCTGATCGAGGCGGAGAACATCTTCGAGGGCAAGACCTTCGGAGTGGGCGACGGCTCGCTGCGCAACCCCGGCTACTGGAAGTACCTCACCAACCCGTTCCGCCCGTCCTGGGGCGAGCCGTACGTCGAGCAGGCGGTGCGGATGATGACCGCGCTGGCCGCCGCCCGGGACGCGGCCCGCGGGCACGAGGCGGTGGCGGTCAGCCACCAGCTGCCGATCTGGACCGCCCGGTCCTTCGCCGAGAAGCGCCGGCTCTGGCACGACCCGCGCAAGCGGCAGTGCTCGCTGGCCTCGCTGACCAGCTTCACCTACGAGGGCGACCGGCTGGTCTCCATCGGCTACCGGGAGCCGGCCCGCGACCTGCTGCCGGCCCACCTGATCGGCAAGGGCAAGAAGGGCGACAAGCCCGTCGGGAAGAGCTTCGGGGCCTAACCGTCCAGGCCGCTTAGGGGTTCTTTACACCCCCAGCTCAGTGGGGGTCCGACACGCAAGTGCGGACCCCCCTGAGCGGGCCAGAATTGCCATGCGAAACTTTTCACATGTCTGGTACGCCCCGCCTCCGCCTGGCCGCCGCGCTCACCGCGGCAGCCGCCGCCCTCACCCTCGCCGGCTGCAGCTCCGCCGGTGCCGGCAGCAGTGGTGACGCGCAGGCCGGATTCGTCACCGGGAACGGCGGGATCGACACCGCGGCGCCCGCGTCCCGCACGGCGGCGCCCGCGATCGGCGGGAACGACCTGGAGGGCAAGCCGGTCGCGCTGAAGGACTACGCCGGCAAGATCGTCGTGATCAACATCTGGGGCTCCTGGTGCTCGCCCTGCCGGGCCGAGGCCAAGGGCCTGGAGCAGATCTACGAGAAGTACCAGGGCCAGGGCGTCCAGTTCCTCGGGATCAACACCCGCGACACCGACGTGACCAACGCCGAGCAGTTCGAGTCCAGCCACGGGATCAGCTACCCGAGCATCTACGATCCGGACGGCACCCAGATCCTCAAGTTCCCCAAGGGTGCGTTCAACCCGCAGTCCATCCCGACCACCGTGGTGATCGACCGCCAGGGCCGGATGGCCGCCCGGGCGATGAAGGGCCTCACCCCGGAGGAGCTCGACTCGATGATCACCCCGGTGCTCGCGGAGCAGAAGTGAACCAGACGGTGCTGAGCGGCTCGCTGCTGCTCGCCGCGCCGATCGCGGTGCTGGCCGGCCTGCTCTCCTTCTTCTCGCCCTGCGTGCTGCCGCTGGTCCCGGGCTACCTCTCCTACGTCACCGGCTTCTCGGCCGCCGACCTGGCGGACGCGAAGGGCGGCCGGCGCGGCCGGATGCTGGCCGGCGCGCTGCTGTTCGTGGCCGGCTTCACCGCCGTCTTCGTCTCCGGCGGCGCGCTGTTCGGTTACTTCGGCCACACCCTGAAGGACTACCGGCACACCCTGAACATCGTGATGGGCGTGCTGACCATCCTGATGGGCCTGGCCTTCGCCGGACTGCTGCCCGGGTTCAGCACCCGCGAGGTCCGCTCGCACCGCCGGCCGGTGATCGGGCTGCTCGGCGCGCCCGCGCTCGGCGTGGTCTTCGGGGTCGGCTGGACCCCGTGCATCGGCCCCACCATGGGCTCGTTGCAGGCGCTCTCCTGGAACCAGGCCAGTGCCGGCCGCGGCGCGTTCCTGATGGCGGTCTACTGTCTGGGGCTGGGCATCCCGTTCGTCCTGGCGGCGCTCGCCTTCCGGAGGACGATCAGCGCCTTCGGCTTCGTCAAGCGCCACTACCAGTGGGTGATGCGGATCGGCGGCGCGATGCTGGTCGCCGTCGGCGTACTGCTGATCACCGGCGGCTGGGACTACCTGGTCAACCAGTTGCAATACATCGCCCCCAGCGGCGAGATCGGAATCTGACCGTGAGCGAGACCGACCTCCGGGCCGAGGCGAACGAGGCTGCCGAGGCCGCCGAGCGGCTGAGCAGCGCGCCGGTGGACAGCGACGGCCCGACCGGCATAGGGGCGCTGGGCTGGCTGCGCTGGACCTGGCGCCAGCTCACCTCGATGCGGGTGGCGCTGATCCTGCTCTTCATGCTCTCGCTGGCCGCGATCCCGGGCTCGCTGATCCCGCAGACCAGCGAGAACGCCTTCAAGGTGCAGACCTGGAAGGCCGCGCACCAGGGGGTCGCGCCGCTCTACGAGAAGCTCCAGCTGTTCAACGTGTACAGCTCGGTCTGGTTCTCGGCGATCTACATCCTGCTCTTCGTCTCGCTGGCCGGCTGCATCGTCCCGCGCACCTGGCAGTTCGTCGGGGTGCTGCGGGCCAAGCCGCCGGCCGCCCCGGCCAACCTGACCAGGATGCCGGTCTACGCGGCCTGGCGGACCGGGGCGGACCCCGCCGTCGCGGCGGCCGCGGCCGAGCGGCTGCTGAAGGCCCGTCGGTTCCGGGTGCACGGCGGTGGCGGCGCGGTGGCGGCGGAGAAGGGCTACCTGCGCGAGGTCGGCAACCTGCTCTTCCACCTGTCGCTGTTCGCCCTGCTGGCGGGCTTCGCCTGGGCCAGCCTGGCCAGCGGCCAGGGCGGCAAGCTGGTGGTCGAGGGCGGCGGCTACACCAACACCATGACCCAGCTGGACGACTTCTCCGGCTCGGCCTTCTACGGTCCCTCCGACCTGGACCCGTTCGGCTTCAAGCTGGACGGCTTCACCGACAAGTACCAGACCACCGGTGACCAGATCGGCAGCGCCCGGGAGTTCACCGCGCACATCCGGTACTGGGACGGCGCCGACCCGACCAAGCTCAAGGCCGGCGAGATCCAGGTCAACCAGCCGCTGGAGATCGGCGGCAGCAAGGTCTTCCTGATCGGCCACGGCTACGCGCCGGTGATCACGGTCAAGGACGGCAGCGGCAAGGTGGTCTACCACGACGCGGTGCCGTTCCTGCCGCAGGACGCCAACCTGACCTCCACCGGCGTGGTCAAGGTCGGCGACTACGGGCAGAAGGACGGCCAGAAGGTCCAGCTGGGCTTCCAGGGCTTCTTCCTGCCCACCGCCCCGGCCAACTTCGGCGTCAACACCGGTCCGCGCTCGCTCTTCCCGGGCGACGCCGACCCGGCCCTGGTGCTCACCGCCTACGCGGGCGACCTGGGCACCGACTCCGGCCTGCCGCAGAACGTCTACCAGCTGAACCTGACCCACATGACCCAGCTGCAGCAGGACGGGCAGATCGCCAAGGTGAAGCTGAAGCCGGGCGAGGGCTGGACGCTGCCGGACAACTACGGCTCCATCACGTTCGACGGCTACAAGAAGTGGGCCACCTTCTCGGTCTCGCACCGCCCGGGCAACACGGTCGCGCTGACCGGCGCGGTGCTGGCGATCGCCGGCCTGGTCGGCTCGCTCTTCGTGCAGCGCCGCCGGATCTGGGTGCGCGCGGTCGCCACCCCCGACGGGCAGACCCTGGTCGAGCTGGCCGGCCTGGCCCGCAGCGAGTCGGCGAAGATCGCCGAGGAGCTGGCCGAGCTGGCGGTGGACCTGCAGGACGACGCCCCCGCCCTGGACGAACCCGACGACGCCGACCCCGGGTCAGACCCGGCCGACAACCCGAAGGAGTAAGACGGTGTCCCTCCTCGCCTCCGGGGTCAACCCCCACCTGGCGGACATCTCGAACAAGTGCATCTGGTCGGCCACGGGCGTCTACGCCCTGGCCATGTTCGCCCACATGTTCGAGTGGACCTTCGGCAGCAAGGGCGCGGTGGCCCGCCGCTCGGTCGAGCAGGCCTCGCTGGCCGTGGCCGCCGCCGAGGCCGCGCAACCGGTCCAGGGCAAGGCCAAGAAGGTCACCGTCACGGTGGCCGCCGCCGACGGCGGCACCACCACGCTGACCCGCACCGCACTGGCCGGCGAGGGCGCCACGGTGGTCACCAGCGGCCGCGGCGAGGAGGCCGAGCTGGACGGCCCGGGCGCGGCCGGCACCAGCGAGCGGGCCGACCTGTTCGGCCGGGTCGCCGTCTCGCTGACCGTGCTGGGCCTGCTGCTGAACGCCGGCGGGGTGCTGTTCCGCGGCCTGTCGGTGATGCGCTGGCCGTGGGGGAACATGTACGAGTTCTCCTGCGCCTTCGCGGTCACCATGGTCGGCGCCTACCTGGTCCTGCTGGCGCTGGGCAAGAAGGTGCGCTGGCTCGGCCTGCCCGCGGTGGTGGCCGCCTGCCTCACCCTGGGCCTGGCCACCAGCGTGCTCTACACCGACTCCGAGCAACTGGTCCCGGCCCTGCACTCGTACTGGCTGGCCATCCACGTCACCGCCGCGATCATCTGCGGCGGCGCCTTCTACGCGGCCTTCGCCACCACGGCGCTGTACCTGGGCCGGGAGTCCTACGACAAGCGCAAGGCGGCCGGCCTGGTCGGCGGCCCGTTCCGGATCCCGGCCTCGGTCTTCGAGCGGCTGCCCGCCACCAGCACCCTGGACAAGCTCTCCTACCGGATCAACGCGATGGTCTTCCCGCTGTGGACCTTCACCATCATCGCGGGCGCGATCTGGGCCGAGGCGGCCTGGGGCAAGTACTGGGAGTGGGACCCGAAGGAGACCTGGTCCTTCATCACCTGGGTGGTCTACGCGGCCTACCTGCACGCCCGGGCCACCGCCGGCTGGAAGGGCCGCAAGGCCGGGTACCTGGCTCTGCTAGCGTTCGCGTGCTTCTTGTTCAACTACTACGGCGTCAACATCTTCGTCACCGGAAAGCACTCCTACGCCGGGGTGGGCTGACGCCGCGTCCTTGGGGGGACCGATGGCCTGTCCGACGTGCGGCGGCGAGAACACCGCGACGGCCCGTCAGGTGTACGAGCGGGCGGTGGCGCTGCCGGCCGGGTGGGACCCGGCCCTGCTGGCGCCCCCGCCCGCGCCGGTGGACCCGGCGACCCTGGAGCTCCCGGCCGCCCGGCCGCCGATGAACGGCCGGACCAGGGCGATGCTGATCATCGGCGCCCTGCTGGTGGCCTACTGGGTGTTCGACGAGGCCGCCGGCCTGGGCAGCACCGACGTCGGCGACCAGACCTACCAGGCCGGCTGGGCGCTCGGGCACCTCATCAAGCTGCTGGCCGGGATCGGGCTGCTGATCGGCGGCGTCGCCGGCTACCGGAACCGGCGCTGGGCGGTGGGCGACCCGGCCGACCTGCAGCACCTGCACCTCCACAACCGGGCCGTCTACACCCGGCGGGCACAGGTCTGGGAGCACGCCCAGGTCTGCCTGGACTGCCCGGGCGCCTTCTTCGCGGCGGGGGTGCTGCGCCCGGACTTCCCGGCGTCACCGCTGATCGGGTTGGGTCAATTTCCGGTCATGGTCGCCACGATGGCTGACCGGGCCTTCGCGGGGGCAGCCTGATAGAGGCGCGCAGCAACGGCTGTGCCAAAGTGGGGCGTACCGGTGCCAAACCGGTGCGTCAGCAGCGAGGAGGCCGCGACGTGGACAGCGACGAGATCATGCTGACGGTGCGGATCACCGTCGCGGACCGCGCGCTGTTGCGGCAACTCGCCCAGGGGCACCGGAGCGACGTGTCCGAGGTGGTCGCCGACGGGCTGCTGGACGTCCTGCCGACGCTGTGCAGCCCCGACGCCGCCTTCCGGCTGCTGGCGGTGCTGACCGAGCCGGCCCCCTGCGGTCTGACGGTCTGGCTGCCGGCCCCGCTGGCCGACCTGCTGGTGCCGGCCGCGGCCCGGGTGGCGCTGACCACCGGGGTGCGGCTGGGCTGCGGCAGCGCGATGCTCGGCGGGGCGCTGCGGCTCTGGCTGGCCCAGGACCCGAGCCTGCTCGCCGACCACCTGCGGGTGATGCACGCGGGGCGGCCGTCGGCGCTGCTGGCCGCCTGACAAACCCGGGTGACCGCCGCCGGGCCGGACCGCCAGGATGGCGGCATGAGCAACGGCGAATGGACCGTCACCCCCGTCCCGGTCGACCACCCGGACGCGGTGGCGGTGGTGCGGGCGTACCTGACCGAGATCGTGGGGCGCTACTGGGGCCGCCCGGCCACCGGGGCCGAGGTGGACCAGGTGCTGCGGGAGGAGCCGTCGACCGGCCTGGAGACCTTCCTGATCGCCCGTCAGGGCGGTCGGGTGGCGGGCTGCGTCGGGCTGCGCCGACTGGACGCGGCCACCGGCGAGGTCACCAAGGTCTTCGTGCACCCCGCCGCGCGCGGCCGGGGTGCCGGCGCGCGGCTGCTCGCCGCGGTCGAGGCGGCGGCGGGCCGGCGGGGGATGGCGGTGCTGCGCCTGGACACCCGCGCCGACCTGGTCGAGGCGCGGGCGCTGTACGCCCGGGCCGGCTACCGGGAGATCCCCCGGTACAACGACAGCCCCTACGCGGCGCACTGGTTCGAGAAGGAGCTCCCGCCGGTGGCGGCTGCGGCCGTCAGGCCGCCCACTGCCAGCTGACCGGCGAGTAGTACGCCGGGCGGCGCTCCAGCCGCTGCCAGCGGGCGATCGGCTCGACCACCGCGGTCGGGGCGGTCGGCTGGGCGGCGGCGCGGGCCATCAGGACGGCGGTCAGGGCGGCCAGTTCCTCGTCGGTGAGGCTGCCTCGGGTGACGCGGACGAGCGGCTCGCTCATGGTCTCTGGTTCTCCTCGGAAGAGGTGGTCGGACGGATCGGGGGGTGCCGCGCCTGCTACATGGGGGGGTTGCCGTGCTTGCGGCTGGGGAGGTCGGCGTGCTTGGTGCGGAGCATGGTGAGGGCGGCGGCGAGGACTTCGCGGGTTTCGGC
>NZ_JBHYKG010000320.1:0-9336 GCF_042741245.1 Kitasatospora sp. NPDC058965 | reverse complement strand
CACGGGTACGTGGGTGGCGGTGCGGCCGTTCAAAACCAGCGGGAGTTGCTACTCCCACTCGATGGTGCCCGGCGGCTTGCTGGTCACGTCCAGCACCACGCGGTTGACCTCGCGCACCTCGTTGGTGATCCGGGTGGAGATCCGGGCCAGCACCTCGTAGGGCAGGCGCGACCAGTCGGCGGTCATCGCGTCCTCGGAGGAGACCGGGCGCAGCACGATCGGGTGGCCGTAGGTCCGGCCGTCGCCCTGCACGCCGACGCTGCGCACGTCCGCCAGCAGCACCACCGGGCACTGCCAGATCTCGCGGTCCAGACCGGCCGCGGTCAGCTCCTCGCGGGCGATCGCGTCCGCCTCGCGCAGCAGGTCCAGGCGGTCCTTGGTGACCTCGCCGACGATCCGGATGCCCAGGCCCGGGCCGGGGAACGGCTGGCGCTGGACGATCTCCTCCGGCAGGCCGAGCTCCTGGCCGACCATCCGGACCTCGTCCTTGAACAGCTTGCGCAGCGGCTCGACCAGCTGGAACTCGAGGTCCTCGGGCAGGCCGCCGACGTTGTGGTGGGACTTGATGTTGGCGGTGCCGGTGCCGCCGCCGGACTCCACCACGTCCGGGTACAGGGTGCCCTGGACCAGGAACTCCACCGCCGGACCCTCGTCCGCGATGATCTCGGCCTGGGCCTGCTCGAAGACCCGGATGAACTCGCGGCCGATGATCTTGCGCTTCTCCTCCGGGTCGCTGACGCCCTTGAGCGCGGTCAGGAACCGCTCCTCGGCGTCCACCACCTTGAGCTTGACGCCGGTGGCGGCCACGAAGTCCTTCTCGACCTGCTCGGTCTCGCCCTTGCGCATCAGGCCGTGGTCGACGTACACGCAGGTCAGCTGGTCGCCGATGGCACGGGCCACCAGGGCGGCCGCCACCGCGGAGTCCACGCCGCCGGACAGGCCGCAGATCGCGCGCTTGTCGCCGACCTGCGCCTTGATCAGCGCGACCTGCTCGTCCACCACGTTGTGGGTGGTCCAGGTCGGCGCGATGCCGGCGCCGCGGTAGAGGAAGTGCTCCAGGATCTGCTGGCCGTGCGTGGAGTGCATCACCTCGGGGTGGTACTGCACGCCGTAGAGCTTGCGCTCGTCGTTCTCGAACGCGGCCACCGGGACCACGTCGGTCGAGGCGGTGACGGTGAAGCCCTCGGGCGCCGCGGAGCAGGCGTCGCCGTGCGACATCCACACCGACTGCTCGGCGGGGGTGCCCTCGAACAGGGTCGAGCCGGCCTTGGCGACGTGCAGCGGGGTGCGCCCGTACTCGCGCGCACCGGTGTTGTCCACGGTGCCGCCGAGGGTGATGGCCATCAGCTGGAAGCCGTAGCACATGCCGAAGACCGGCACGCCGGCCTCGAACAGCGCGCGGTCCAGACGGGGGGCGCCCTCCTCGTAGACCGAGGACGGACCACCGGACAGGATGATCGCCTTGGGGTTCTTGGCGAGCATCTCGGCGACCGGCATGGTGCTCGGCACGATCTCGCTGTAGACCCTCGCCTCACGCACCCGGCGGGCGATCAGCTGGGCGTACTGGGCTCCGAAGTCGACGACCAGGACGGTGTCGACCGACGGTACGGAGTGGTCGGGGGTAGCAGGGGACACAGACGGCCTTCCGGCGGCGATGTGGGGGTTCCGCCTTCGATTCTACCGGGACCGCCGTCCTGCTCCGCCAAGGAGTGGCGGCCACCCGGGTTCACCCCTTTGCCACGGCGCCCGTGTCCGCTCCCGCCGCCCCCTCGTTGGACCCGGCGACCGTACGACCGCGGCGCACCCGCCAGGTGCGTCCGCGACCGCGCCCGGGCCCGCGCCCGTACGGTCCGGCAGGACCACGCGTGGAAGTCCAGTCCGCTCGCGCACGTGGCGCGCCCCGCCCCCGACCGGCAACGGTCGGGGAGAGGAAGCGTCGTGGGACCGTGCACGGGTGCGGGGAGGCGGCGGCAGGGGACAGCGGCCGGCTCACGACTGTGCCAGGAGGTGCGGCGGCGACGTCCGGGGACGCCCGGACCGCCGTCGCGCCACCCGGCAGCACCCCGTCGACTACTCAACGTCACCGCAGGATCGCCGGGACGGCCGGCACCGACCGCCCGCCGACCGGGTGTCAGAAACGTGCCTGGCAGAAAATGGACTGTGCCGAAGTACGCCGAACCGGTTGCAGAGCACGGCCCGTCTCCACCACGATGCAGGGGAGGGCGCACCGACCGGCCGAAGTCCGCCGGTGGGCCACCGGCTCCGCTGCTCCCGCCCATCGGCGGTGACAGTGGGTATTGCCTCACGCTCCGTGAGGACGAGGCGCCGAGACGGCGGGCCCGACCGGGCCGACCGCCGCGACCGGGCGCCCACCGAGCCAATCGAATAAGGCGGCGCTCCTCCCCCGGCGCCGCCGTCCCCAGCACCGGCGCAGCCCTGACGCCGCGTGCTGAGCGACAAAGGGCCCCGTTCCCCCGCGGGGCCCTTTGCCTTGCCCGGCTACTCCTGCGGCTGCGCCGCCCGGCCCGGCACCTCGGGCACCGGCAGCAGCAGCTGCCCGAAGGCGCCCGCCGGCACCGCGGGGCGGTGCGGCGCCACCGGGGCCACCCGGCGGTAGGCCTCGCCCGGCTCCGGACGCGGGTCCGGCTCGCCCTTGTTCGGCCACATCGACATGGCCCGCTCGGCCTGGGCGGTGATGGTCAGCGAGGGGTTCACGCCGAGGTTGGCGGAGATGGTGGACCCGTCCACCACGCTGATCCCGGGGTGGCCGTAGAGCCGGTGGTACGGGTCGACCACGCCGCGCTCGGGGCTGTCGCCGATCGCGCAGCCGCCGATGAAGTGCGCGGTCATCGGGATGTCGAAGATCTCGCCCACGGTGGAGCCGGCGAAGCCGCCGATCTCCGCCGCGATCGCCTTGGCGCCCTCCTCGGCCGCCGGGATCCAGGTCGGGTTGGGCTCGCCGTGGCCCTGCCGGGAGGTCAGCGTCCCCTTGCCCAGGCCCTTCTGCTTGAGCGAGACGGTGATCGAGTTGTCCAGCGACTGCATCACCAGGCCGATGATGGTCCGCTCCGACCACCGGTAGTTGCTCAGCGAACGGGCGAAGACGGTCGGGTGCTTGACCGCGGTGACGCCCGCGCGCAGCCAGCGCGGGCCGCGGCCGGCGCCGGGCACCTGCTGGATCGACAGGAAGCCCATCGCGTTCGAGCCCTTGCCGTAGCGGACCGGCTCGATGTGGGTGTTCCCGTCCGGGTGGATCGACGAGGTGATCGCCACGCCCTTGGTGAAGTCCACCGGCCCGCCGTAGCGCCGCGGCGTGGTCTGCGCGCCCACCAGTGCCTCGGAGTTGGTCCGGGTCAGCTCGCCCAGGGTGGCCGGGATGCCCGGCAGCAGGCCGCTGTCCCGCATCGTGTGCAGCAGGGTCTGGGTGCCGTAGGTGCCGGCCGCGACCACCACCCTGGCGGCCGTCAGGGTCCGGGCGCCGGCCTTCTTCGCCGCCGCGCCGCGGGCGTTGGTGCGCAGCACGTCCACCGCGAAGCCCGGGGTCCCGTCGGCACCGGCGAGCTCGCGGATCCGGGAGACCGTGGTGAGCGGGTGGATCTCGGCGCCGTTGGCCTCGGCCAGGTGCAGGTAGTTCTCGGTGAGCATGTTCTTGGCGCCGTGCCGGCAGCCGGTCATGCATTCGCCGCACTCCACGCAGGCCTTGCGGCGCGGGCCGGCGCCGCCGAAGTACGGGTCCTCGACCTCGCCGCCGGGCGCCGCCTCGGCCGAGCCGTCGGCGTCCCGGCCGTCCCCGAAGAAGACGCCGACCGGGGCGAAGTGGAAGGTGTCGCCGCAGCCCATCCGCTCGGCCGCCGCCTTCAGGTGCACGTCCGAGGGCGTCATGGTGGGGTTGGTGCGCACCCCCAGCATCCGCTGCGCCTGGTCGTAGAAGGGCGCCAACTCCTCCTGCCAGTCGGTGATGTGCTGCCACTGGCGGTCCTCGAAGAAGGCCTTCGGCGGCACGTACAGGGTGTTGGCGTAGTTGAGCGAACCGCCGCCCACACCGGCCCCGCCTAGCACCAGCACGTTGGCCAGCAGGTGGATCCGCTGGATGCCGTACAGGCCGAGCGAGGGGGCCCAGAGGTAGTTCTTGACGTCCCAGGAGGTCTTCGGCAGTTCGTCCCGGGTGAAGCGGCGGCCGGCCTCCAGCACGGCCACCCGGTAGCCCTTCTCGGTCAGCCGCAGCGCCGAGACCGAGCCGCCGAAGCCCGAGCCGACCACGACCACGTCGTAGTCGAACTCCGCGTCCACGTCGCCCACGTGCTCGCTCACTCGAACCCCGCTCACTTGAACCCCAGTGCCTTCAGCGCCCGCAGGCTCTTGGTGAACAGCGCGGCGAACTTCGCGTCGTCCAGCCCGAAGGCCGGCGCGAGCGGCATCACCCGCTGGCTGGCGATGGTCTGCGCCTCGGTGAAGCGCAGGATCCCCTCTGCGCCGTGCCGCCGGCCCAGGCCCGAGTCGCCCATGCCGCCCATCGGCGAGGCGACCGAGCCGTAGGCCGCGGCGTAGGCCTCGTTGACGTTGACGGTGCCGGTGTGCAGCCGGGCCGCGACCGCCCGGCCGCGCCGCAGGTCCCTGGTCCAGACGCTGGAGTTGAGGCCGTACGGCGTGGCGTTGGCCAGGCCGACCGCCTCCTCCTCGGTGTCGAACCGGTAGATCGAGACCACCGGTCCGAAGGTCTCCTCGGTGCACACCGCCATCTCGGGGGTGACCCCGTCCAGGATGGTCGGCTCGAAGAAGAGCGGGCCGATCTCCGGCCGGGCCTGCCCGCCGGCCACCACCGTGGCGCCGGCCTTGACCGCCTCCTCGACGTGCCGGGTGACCGTCTCCAACTGCCGCCCGGAGACCAGCGATCCCATGTCCGCGCCGTAGGCCAGCCCGCCGCCCAGGCGCAGCGCCGCGGTCCGCTCGGCGAACTTCGCCAGGAACGCGTCGGCCACCGAGCGGTGCACGAAGAGCCGCTCGATCGAGATGCACAGCTGTCCGGCGGAGGAGAAGCAGGCCCGCACCGCGCCCTCGGCGGCCTTGTCCAGGTCCGCGTCGGCCAGCACCAGCAGCGCGTTCTTGCCGCCGAGTTCCAGCGAGGCGCCGACCAGCCGGGCGGCGGCCCGCTGGGCCACGTCCCGCCCGGTGCGGGTGGAGCCGGTGAACGAGACGTAGTCGGCGTGCTCCACCACGGCCGGGCCGATCACCGGGCCGTCGCCGATCACCACCTGCCACAGCTCGGCCGGCAGCCCGGCCTCGATCAGCAGTTCGCGGGCCCAGAGCGCGGTCAGCGCGGTCTGCGTGTCCGGCTTGTTGACCACCGCGTTGCCCGCCACGAAGGCCGGCAGCGCGTCGCTGACGGACAGCTCCAGCGGGTAGTTCCACGGCGAGATGTGGCCGATCACGCCCTTGGGCCGACGGCCCTCGACCGTGTGGGTGAGGACCGGGACGGCACCGCCGCGGCGCCGGTCCTTCAGGTAGCCGGCGGCGGCGCGGCCGTAGTGCCGGGCCGCCATCGCGGTGGCCAGCACCTCCTCGAAGGCGTGCAGCCGGGCCTTGCCGGTCTCCGCCTGGATCAGGTCGAGCACCTCGTCCTGCCGCTTGAGCAGCAGGTCGTGGAAGCGCAGCAGCACCTCGGCCCGGCGCCTGACCGGCAGCGCGGCCCACGCCTGCTGGGCCTGGCGGGCCACCCGGTAGGCGCCGGCCACGTCCTCGGGGGTGGACTGGGGCAGCTCGGCGAGCGGCTCGCCGGTGAGCGGCGCGAGGGTGGTCACCGGCCGGGCGTCGCCGCCGGCGGTGACGCCGCGGGCCAGCCGCGCGACCAGGGACTTGGGAACCGCCGAGGCGACCGTACGGCCGGCGCCCGGCGCCACGGGATTGCGGCCGGTGCCGCGGCTGACTGCCGAGATGTCCGTCATGGGCGCAGCCTAGGCGCTCGCCGCCCCGGGCGGTACCCGTCAGTAACTACAAAGCGGCCCGGCGACCGGTGTTTTATCCGGCGCCCTGGCCCCGGCGGGTGGTGGTGAAGTTGTTGAGGATCGTGGTGAACCGCTGCTGCGCCACCACGGCGTCGCCCACCGGGGCGGAGACCAGGATCGCGTAGGCGGTGCCGTCGGTGTCCTTGAACTCCTCCTCGAAGACCCGGCGCGGGCCGGGGTTGGGGCACTTGTCGCTGCAGGTGAAGGTCCACTCCCAGCGGGCGCCCTCGTGGCCGTTGACCGTGTTGGCGCCCAGGCTGACCTGCTTGTAGTCCTTCAGCCCGCGGTCGTCCGTCTCCAGGCTGCGCAGGTGGTCCAGCGGGGAGCCCAACTCGCCCGCCGAGATGGCGAACTGGATCAGGTGCCGCTGACCGTCCGGGGTGTAGTAGATGTTGTTGCCGTTGGCGGTGCGGCGCTGCCAGGTGCCGCCGTCGTCGGGCAGCGGGAAGCGGAAGCCCTGCTCGTCCTGCTGCCAGTGGTAGCCGGTGGGCAGCGGGCCGAAGGTGTCGGGGGCGGTGGGCTGGTCGGTCGACGGGGTGGACGCCCGGGCCGTCGGGGTGGTGTCACCGGCCGGGGTGCCGCGGTGCCCGGTCAGCCGCAGCACGCCGTAGCCCGCGCCGCCGAGCAGCACGGCGGCGGCCAGCACCAGCAGGGCGAGCCGCCGGGCCCGGCCCGGGCGGCCGGGTCCGGCCGCCGGCTCGGCCGCCACGGTGACCGGCTCGGCCGGGGCGGGCCCGGGCTCCTCCGGCTCCGCGGCTTCGGGCTCCTCGACCGCCGCCAGGCGGTCCACCACCGGCACCGACTGGGTCGGCATCCGCAGCGGCTGCGGGGGGCCGATCGACACCGTGTGCCCGTCGGTCACCGCGCGTAGCATCCGCAGCGCGGCGTCCGCGCTCGGGCGCTCCTCGGGCGCCTTGGCCATCAGCGCGGCCAGCACCGGGCCCAGCGCGCCGGCCCGGACCGGCTCCGGCAGCGGCTCGTCCACCACGGCGGCCAGGGTGCTGATCGGGTTGTCCCGGCGGAACGGCGACTGGCCCTCGACCGCCGCGTACAGCGTCGCGCCCAGGCCCCACAGGTCCGAGGCCGGCCCCGGCCGGCCGCCCTGGGCGCGCTCGGGGGCCAGGTAGTCCGGCGAGCCGACCAGGTCGCCGGGCCGGGTCAGCTCCGAGGAGCCCTCGAACTTGGCGATCCCGAAGTCCAGCAGCACCGCGCGGCCGGTGCCGCGCTCCAGCAGCACGTTGGCCGGCTTGACGTCGCGGTGCAGCACCCCGAGCTGGTGGCCGCGGTGCAGCGCCGCCAGCACCTGGGCGCCCACCTCCGCGGCCGCGCGCGGGGAGAGCGGGCCGTCCTGGGACGTCACGTCGGCCAGCGACCGCCCGTCGATCAGCTCCATCACGATCCACGGCCGGCCGTCCTGCTCCAGCACGTCGTGGATGGTGATCACGCCGGCGTGCTTGATCCGCGCGGCGGCCCGGGCCTCCTGCTTCATCCGGGACTGCAGGATCGCCAGGTCCTCCTCCGGCAGGTGGTCCACGGTCAGCTCCTTGACCGCCACCTCCCGGTCCAGCATCAGGTCGACCGCCCGCCAGACCGTGCCCATGCCCCCGCGGCCGAGCCGCTCGCCCAGCTCGTAGCGCCCGGCCAGCATTCTCGGCTGCGCCGTCTGCTCCTGTCCGCCCACGGCGACCGCCCCCCTCATCGGTGCACCTGATCACCGCTCGGACAATGTTCCGGCTCCAGCCTAGGCGTCCGACCCCGGCCCCCCGCGTCCGACCCGGCCGCGTGACCACCCTGTGACCCGGCGGCCGGTCAGCCGTTCAGCAGGACCACGGCGGCCATCGCCGCCACCATCGCCGCCAGCACCCCGCCCACCAGCAGCACCGGCACCAGCGCCGACGGGCGCCGCTCGGCGGCCCGGGCGTGCCGGCCGTGGTCCACGGCCACCGGGTCGGCCGCGCGGCGCTGCCGCCGGACCAGCGGCCAGGACGGGCGCAGCACCGGCAGCACCTCGTGCTCCGGCTCCGACCGGTACGGCTCCGGCGCCCCCGCCAACAGTTCGGCCAGCCACTCCCGGGCCTGCTCCGCGGTCGGCCGCTCCGCCGGGGCCGGTGCCAGCAGCCGGTCCACCAGCGGCCGCAGCGGCCCGCAGGCCGCGCTGTCCAGCCGCTGCCCGGCCCGCACCGCGGTGTACAGCACGGTCGGCGTCTGGTCCGGGAACGGTCCCTGCCCGGTCAGCAGCCGGTGCAGCAGCACGCCCAGCGCCCACAGGTCGGCCGCCGGCCCCGCGGTCGGCACCTCGGCCAGCAGCTCCGGCGGCCAGCGCTCGGCCACCGCCCCGACCAGGCCGGCCCGGGCCTGCCCCCAGCGCCGCCCGTCCGCCCCGCCCAGCTCGCGGGCCAGTGCCTCCTCGACGGCGCCCAGCGCCGGCGAGCCGAGCAGCGCCGCACCGTCCTCGCAGACCAGCACCCGCTCGGCCAGCACCCCGCCGTGCACCAGTCCGGCCCGGTGCACCGCGACCAGCGCGCCCGCCAGGTCGGCGGCCAGCTCGGCCACCCGGTACGGATCCATCGGCCCGTCGGCGGCCGGCTCGGTCAGCGGCACCCCGGACGGCAGCTCCACCGCCGCCCAGACCGTGCCCTCCTCGGCCAGCACGGCGAAGGACTGGCGCAGTCTCGGGTGCTCCGGCAGCGCGGCCAGCACCGCGGTGGCCTCGGCCAGCACCGCCTGCGGGTCCAGCCACCGGCTGCCCTCGAACTCCACGCTGCCGGCCAGCTCGGGCACCAGCACCTCGGGCAGCTCGACCCCCTCCAGCAGCACCCGGGCCCCGGTGGCCGCGTCCACGGCGAGCAGCCGGGACCCGCCCGCCCGGTCCGTCACCCGGTACCGGCCGGCCACCGTCCGTCCCGGGCCAGCTCGCATGGCCGCTCCCCTCCCTCTCGCGTCCCGCTCGCTACGGCGCGGGCTGGAAGCTGTCGAAGGCGGTCTGCCGGGCCTGGCCGAGCTCGGGCGTGTTCCAGTCGCTGTCGTTCGCGGTCCAGTAGAGCGCGTAGCCGTGCGAACCGGCGACGAATCCCCGGTTCAGCGAGCGCTTGGTCGTCCCGGAGCCGAAGGTCCACTCCCAGTCGGCCGCGTTGGTCCACTGCCGGTAGGTGATCGCTTCCATCCGCACCAACTGGTAGTTGGACGAACCGGCCCGCACCGACGGTTCCTCGCTCTTCCAGGCGCCGAGCGCGCTCGGGCCGGGCGGGCTGATCCAGTCGAGCTGCAGTCGCAGCCCGTGGCCGGTGAAGACCCGCGAACCGTCCTTGGAGGAGGCGTCCTCGGTCATCCAGGT
>NZ_JBHYKG010000319.1:0-9374 GCF_042741245.1 Kitasatospora sp. NPDC058965 | reverse complement strand
CCTCGGCGTTCCGCCCGGGCCGCCCGGGCGCGGTCAGGCGGCCGGGCCGGCGACCAGGGTGACGGTGGCGCTGTGGGACGCGCCGTCGGTGTCGGTCCACTGGACGGTCACGTGGGAGCCGACGCTGCGGCCCGCCAGGATCGTGCTGAGCGCCGCCGGGGTGTCGACCGCCCGGCCGTCGACGGCGGTGATGTCGTCGCCCTGGGTCAGACCCGCCTGCGCGGCCGGCGAGCCGGTGATCACGCCCGCGACCGGTGCGCCCGAGCCGGAGTCGCCGCCCGACGCCGCCGCGACCTCCACACCGAGGAAGGCCGTCGGGCCGATGTGCACGTCCGCGCCGGCCTGGCCGGCCATGATCTGACGGGCGAGCGGCAGCGCCGTGTCGATCGGGATCGCGAACCCCGCCGAGCCGGCCTGCTGCTGGTAGCCGCCGGTGTCGGAGCCGGCGGTGTCGATGCCGATCACGGCACCGGTGGAGTCCACCAGGGCGCCGCCCGAGTCGCCGGCCTGCACGTCCGCGTCCACCTCGATCATCCCGGTCAGCTGCTCGGCGGTCCCGGCGCTGGGGTCGCTCGCGGTGATGGACCGGTCGAGCGCCGTCACGCTGCCGGTGGCCGTCGTCGGGCTGCCGGTCCCGCCGGCGTTGCCGACCGCGGCCACGGCGTCGCCGACCGCCACCTTCGAGGAATCGCCGAGCTTGGCGGTCGCCAGCCCGGAGGCGTTCGAGAGGTGGAGGACGGCCAGGTCGGCGCTCTGGTCGTAGCCGACCACGGTCGCCGTGTAGGTGCGGCCGTTCCCGACGTCGGTCGCGGTGATCGCCGTGGCGCCCTCGATCACGTGGTTGTTCGTCAGGATCTCGCCGTTCGAGCCGATCACGATCCCGGTGCCGGCGGCGCGGCCGCCCTGGTAGCCGAGCGTGGTGTTGATGATCACCAGCGTCGGATCGACCTTGGCGGTCACGTCCGAGGCCCCGACGACGCTGCCGCCGCCGGACCGGACGAACGGGGCGGCCGGATCGGACGACGTCTGCGAGGGCCCGAACGCGCGGCCCACGCCGATCCCCACGGCCACGGCCACCGCGGTGACCGCCAGCGGCACCAGGTAGCGGCGGACCGGGTGCCGGCGGCGCGGCGCCGGCGCGGGACCGTGGCCGAACGGCGCCGGGCCCGGCGGGTACGGGGGCATCGGCGGTGCGCCGTACGGCGGGTACGGGGGCGGCGGCGCTCCCGGCGTCGCCGTTCCCGGGATCGGGGGCGGGCCCCACCCGCCGGGCGGTTCGTCGTGGCCACCACCGGTCGCATTGCCGCTCGGGTCGCCGGAAGGAGCCGGGGCCCCGAATTCGTGATTTCCGCTCATGACATCCCCACTCGTGGTTCGGTCGAAAAGCTGGTGGAAACCGCCCTGGCCCGGACCTGCGGGGCGAGTTCTCCTCCATGATGCGCGGAGATCGGTACGGGCCGCGTAAGCCGTGGATGAGGGGTTCTTTAAAAGGAACCCGGGGGCGGCGAACAGCAGGGCGGGGCCCCACGGCCGGCCTCGCCATTCGCACGTCATTAGGCCGAATTGGTCACCCGCGTATCTCCGGGATCATCCGATCGTTGGTCGGGTGGTGCCGTTGAGCGATGTCCCGTGGGAATGGACCGGCGGCACCCAGCGTGGCCGGCGGCCGCCACCCGGCGCTCACGCTTGTCTGCCCCGCCCCGTCCTCATCCCGGGGCATGCGAACGGAGATCTCGTGCGAGTGACCGACATCCAGCGTTGCGAGATCCGGCCCGGGCGCCTGGTGGAGTGGACGCTGCACCCGACGGCGGTCGAGGCCGCGCACGGTCTGCCGGACGACGCCCGCCCGCCCGCGTACGTCCAGGAGGCGCACGTCCGCACGGCGCGGGCGGTGCGGGAGAGCGGCCTGTTCGTCCCGACCTGGCTCGGCACCGCCTTCGACATCCCGGGCCGGGTCGATCTCGGCGTCCTCGAAGGCGCGCTGCGGACCTGGACCCTGCGGCACGAGACGCTGCGCAGCGGGCTGCGCTGGGTCGGCGAGGAGATGCGGCGCTTCACGCTGGAAGCCGACCAGGTGGTGCTGCACCGCGCGGAGATCGGCGACTTCGCCGACGCGGCGACGCTGACCCGCTACCTGCAGGACCGCTTCGACCTCGCGGCGGACGCGCTGGCCTGGCCGAACTTCCTCTTCACCGCCGTCGTCCGGGACGACAGCACCAGTGTCTACATGGCCTTCGACCACACCAATGTCGACGCGTACTCGATCCAGCGGATCGCCGCGGAGATCCACGAACTCTACGCAGCGGGCCGCGATGGTCGCGCCGTGGACCGGGATCCGGTCGCCAGTTACGTCGACTTCTGCGCGACCGAGCGGGCGAGCGCGGATCGGATCGACGATTCGCACGCCATCGTCGCCCGGTGGCGGGAATTCATCCGCCGGTGCGACGGGAAGCTGCCGAACTTCCCGGTCGACCTCGGTCTCGACCCCGAAGGGCCCCTGCCGACCCAGAAGTTCATCTGCGAGACGCTGGTGGACGCCGCGGACGCGGCCGCGTTCGAGGCGTACTGCCGCCCCTACGGCGGGAGTCTGAGCGGGATCCTGGCGGCCACCGCGCTCATCGTCGCCGAGAGCAGCGGGCAGCAGGTGTACCGCACCGTGGTGCCGTTCCACACCAGGGCGCACTCGCAGTGGGCGGACTCGGTGGGCTGGTACGTGGGCGGCGCGCCGATCGAGATTCCCGTGGCGCAGGCGCCGGACTTCGACACCGCGCTGGAGCTGGTCCGCGCCGCGCTGCGGGAGGGCCGCCCGCTGTCGCGGATGCCCATCGCCCGCGTGCTCCAACTGCTGGGCGCCGACTTCCGGCCCACGTCTCCGGACCTGTACTCGATCGTGTCGTTCGTCGACGCGCGCGGCATCCCAGGGGCGGAGCGCTGGCAGGACCTCAAGGCGTACGCGCTGCTGCGGGTTTCGTACGGCGACCAGGTCTGCGCCTGGATCACCAGGCTGCACGAGGGGCTGCAGTTCGCCAGCCGCTACCCGGACACCGGCGCCGCCGCCAAGAGCATGCGGTGGTACGTCGAGCGGCTGCGGGAGGTCGTCGTCTCGGTGGCGCGGGACGGCGCGACCGTGCGCGCCGCCGCGGCGGTGGCGGCGGTGCCGGCGGTGCGGTCGGAGCCGCTGCTGTCCCGGCCGACCGGCAGCCGCTCGTCGTAGGCCGGTGCCGGCGGCGTCGAGCCGGTGGTCCGTTGACAGGCCCGGTACCCAGCGTGTGGGATGTTGTATATACAACTTTCCCCCATGGAGGTGGCGGATGAGTCCGCTTGCGGTGCCGGTCGCGGTGCTGGCCGCGGCCCTGTTGCACGCCGCGTGGAACGCCCTGGCGCACGGCATGACGGACAAGCTGGTCGGCTTCGCGGTCATCAACGTCGCGGCCGCTGGCGGCGGGGCGCTGCTGGCCGTCGCCGCGCCGGTGCCGGACCGGGCGGCCTGGCCGTTCCTCGCGGCCTCGACCGTGCTGCAGGTCGGCTACCAGCTCCTGCTGCTCCAGGCCTACCGGCTGGGCGACTTCGGGCAGATGTACCCGATCGCGCGCGGCACCTCGCCGATGGTGGTGGCGCTGCTGGCGCTGACCGTGCTCGGCACCCCGCTGCACGGCACCCGGCTGCTCGGGGTGCTGGTGGTCTCGCTCGGGCTCGCCGGGCTCGCGTTCGCCGGCGGACTGCCCGGGCGGGCGCAGCTGCCGGCGCTCGCGGCCGCCGCCGGCACCGGCGTGCTGATCGCCGGGTACACCGTGGTCGACGGGGTCGGGGTCCGGCGGGCGGGGGCGGCCGACGGGTACATCGCCTGGCTGTTCCTCGTCGAGGGGGTCGCGATGGTGCTGACCGTCGCCCTGCTGCGCGGTCGGGGGCTGGTGGCGCAGGCGCGGGGCAGCTGGCTGACGGGGCTGGGCGGCGGCGTGCTGTCGCTCGTCGCGTACGGGCTGGTGGTCTGGGCGCAGACGGCCGGCGACCTGGCGACCATCGCCGCCCTGCGCGAGACCAGCATCGTCATCGCCGCCGTCATCGGCGCGGTGGTGCTCCGCGAGGGCCTCGGCCGCGTCCGGCTGGCTGCCAGCGGCGCCGTGCTCGCCGGCATCGCCCTGCTCGGGCTCGGCCACGGCTGACGGGCCGGGCAGGGGCCCGGCCGGCGCGGACCCCCCGTCGCCACCTCTCGGAGGGGGCTGACCGGCGGGGCCGAACCGGTGACTGGTCATCCGTTCGACCGGTGTGTATGTCCGGGATGTCCGACTAAGTGGATCTATCCTACTGATCGCTCCACGCGTGACGACATGTCAGTTTCCGGAGCATCGGACGGGACCGCACGGTGAGGACTGGTTGATGCCCCGGTACGGACGTGGTGCATGGCGGCTGCCGCTGGCCGGCACGGCGGCGCTGGCCCTGCTGCTCGGCTCGCCCGGGCCGCTGGTGCCGCTCGCGGTGGCGGCGGACGCGCGCAGTTCGGTCGGCATCAGCAAGAGCAACGACCTGGGCGGCAAGCCGGTGCAGCCCGGGGACGCCTTCGTCTACACGCTGCAGGGGCACTGCTCCGGGCTGACGGTGGACTGCGTGGACTTCACGGTCACCGACGTGCTGCCGGCCGACCTGGAGGTGACCAGCCTGCCGCAGAGCACCTCCGTCCGGGACGTGACGTACGACCAGGCGACCCGCAGGCTCACCATCGTCTACACGCAGCCGCTGCAGAACCCGGCCGGCAAGACCGGGCTGCGGGCCGGCCAGGCGGGCTCGGTCGAGATCGGCATGCGCCTGCCCGCCGACACCCGGCTCACGGACGGCACCGTCATCACCAACACCACCCGGGTGACGGCCGACAACGCCGACCCCGCCCGCGCCGACAACGAGGTGACCGTCCGCATCCCCCGGGTGGTCAAGCCCGTGGCGACCAAGAGCTGGGCGGACGGATCGGCCGTGGCGGGCAGCGGCGAGGAGAGCACGCTGACCCTGGGGGTGCGCAACAACTCCTCCTCGTCCGCCGAGGTCACCTCGCTGACCATCGCCGACACCGGCGGGCAGACCTTCGAGTCCTTCGACTTCGAGTCCGCCACCGTCACGGCCTTCCCGGCCGGGGCCGACCGGGCCCGACTGACCGTCAGCACCGCCGGCGGCAGCACCCGCACCGGCGCCGCGATCACCGCCCCCGGCCCGCTGCCGCTGCCCGTCGGGGTCGCCCCCGGCGACGTGGTCGGGTTCCAGGTGGTCTTCACCAACAGCAACGGCGACCCGCTGCCCCACGACACCACCGGCGGCAGCGTCACCGTCGAGCTCAAGCTGCGCGACACCACCCGCTCCGGCGGCGCGCCGCTGCGCCCCACCGACAAGCTGACCGTCACCAACTGCGCCACCCCCGCGGCCCAGGACACGGTCCAGGGCGCGGTCACCGGGGAGCAGGCCTGCGCACCCTACGACATCCTGCCCGACACCCTGGTCCTGAACGCCACCAAGGACTTCTTCCCGGACACCAACGGCGACTACGCGCACCAGAGCAGCGAGCACGCGGTGGTCGGCGAGAACTCGCCGGTCAGCGCGGTGATCGACGTGACCAACCAGTCGCCCTTCCCGGTGAAGTCGGTCACCGTCACCGAGCCCGCGCCGGGACAGGCGAGCGACTTCGACAAGGTGAACGTCCAGCAGGTCCGGCTGCGCTTCCCGCAGGGCGCCACCGCGGCCACCCTGACGGTCGGTTACGCCGACGGCACCAGCACCACCGGCAGCTACACCCAGAACGCCACCGTGGACGTCGCCAAGCCCGGCACCACCGTGACCAAGGTCGAGGTGACCTACACCGGCACCGACGCGGCGGGCAACCCCACCATCGCCCCCGACGCCGACGCCGGCCTGGACGTGCACGGCACGCTGGTCCCGGGCGTGACGGCGGGCAACCTCACCGACTGCGCCCGCTTCCAGGGCGACGCGGGCCGCACCGACGGCAGCGGCACCGCCGGCGGCCACGTCTGCCACAGCCTGGTCGTGGAGACCCCGGACACCTCGTCCGGCGGCAGCAAGACCGCCGACCAGACCGACGTGCCGCCCGGCCAGCCGATCCCGATGCACCTGACCCTCACCAACAACGGCAACACGCCCCTGGTCGGCCCGGTGCTCACCGACCCGCCGGCCAAGCCGGACGGCACGCCCGACTTCGGTGCGGGCAGCCCGTTCGACGTGCTGCAGATCGACTCGATCACGCTCGACCCGGCCGCCACCCCGGCCACCGTCGAGCTGTGGGACCCGAGCGCCAACGGCGGCAGCGGGGCCTGGGTGCCGTACGACGCGGCCGACACCGCACTGCTGCACCGGGCCCGGGCCGTCCGCATCGCCTACCAGGGCGACCTGCCGCCCGAGGGCACCTTCACCGTCAACCTGGTGACCGAACGCCGGCCGGGCACCGACAACGGCGTGACCTTCCAGAACTGCTTCTCCATCACCGCCGGCGGGAACTACCGGAGCAGCTCCCCGATCTGCTCCGCCTCGCTCGACACCGGCCCGGCCGAGGACTCCGCCTCGCTCAACAAGTCGATCAGCCCCGGCCAACTGCCCCAGTACGTGCCCGGCCTGCCCCGCCAGCACGCGGACGTGGCCCTGACCGTACTGAACACCGGCAACATGTCCGCCAAGTACCTGGAGCTGACCGACCGGGACGCCGACTTCTTCGACGCCGTCGACCTGGTCTCGATCACGAGCGACCAACTCCCGGCCGGTGCCGACCGGGTCCGGATCGACGCCTACGTCAACGGCGCCTGGGTCGACGGCACCCCCGCCGCCGGCGCCGCGCTCCCGGCGGGCGTGAACGCCGCCGACGTCACCGGCATCCGCGCCACCTACTCCAGCACCAGCACCTTCAACGACGGCTACTCCCTCACCCCGTGCGCCGGCAGCGGCTGCGCGGGCATCCTCCACCTCGACGTCAGCCCGCGCCCGGCGCTGCGCAGCAACGGGCAACCGGTGCCGAGCCACCTGGAGGACACCGTCGAGGGCCGGTACCTGACCAAGCTGGAGACCACCGGGGTGCCGGCCGTGATCGCTCCGGTCACCGCCACCCTGGACCTGGTCAAGGGCACCCCGCGGTTGGACGTGACCAAGACGCCGGACACCGTGCTCGCTCCCGGCGAGGACGCCCCGTTCCACCTGAAGGTCACCAACACCGGCACCGCCGACGTCCCCGACCTGGTCGTCAAGGACGCCCTGCCGCCCGGAATCGCCTTCCTGGACTCCTTCCAGGGCGACGACGGCCGGCCGTACAAGATCCTCGACGCCCAGGTGCCCGCCGGCACCCCGCCGGTGCCGACCCCGGTCTTCCACGAGTCCACCAACGGCAGCCGGATCGACGGCCTCAGCTGGGACTTCGCCAAGGACGCGGCGGGCAACCGCTGGGTGCTCGCGCCCGGCGCGACCTTCACCATCGAGATCCACGTGACCCTGGAGGCCGGGATCAACGCCGGGGACGTCGTCACCAACACGATGGGCGCCACCTCCTCCGACACCGGCCTGCAGTGCGAGGGCGCCGCGCAGACCGACGGCGGCTTCGGCAGGGGCACCTACTGCGTGGCCAGTGCCACCCTCACCGCCAAGGCCGGCGCGGCCTTCAGCGCCCGCAAGTGGGTCGCCGGCAACGACAGCCTGGGCTGGTACAACGCGCTCACCCACCAGCCGATCCCGGCCGGCGACCCGTCCTGCCTGTCCGCCACCGACAGCACCGGGCGCCGCTACACCACCAGCCCCTGCATCGCCCTGGTCAACCCGGGCGACCAGTACCACTACCTGCTGCGCCTGCAGAACTCGGGCACCGAACCGGCCACCGCGATGCGGATCGTCGACCGCCTCCCCGTCCAGGGCGACCGCGGCATCCTGCTCGACCAGGCCCGCGGCACCGCGTGGGACAAGCGCCCCACCCTGGCGTCGCCGCCCCGGCTCGACGGCCCCGGCACCATGACCACCTCCTACCAGGACGCCGAGCCCCTGTGCACGGACGACCTGAACATGGGCGGCGCCGGCTCCAGCGCCCCCCAGTGCCCGGCGGGCACCTGGAACGACCCCTTCGGCCCGCGGGCCGCCGGCCTGCGGCTCGCCCTCACCTTCGGCCCGGCGCTGCCGCCCGGCGGCACCGTCTCCGTCAGCTACGCGATGGACACCCCGCTGGACGTCGCCCACAACGGCGACCCGACGATCGCCTGGAACTCCTTCGCCCACGACGAGACCACCGACCGGGCCGGCACCCCGCGGGTGCTGCAGCCCAACGAGCCGATCCAGGTCGGCGTCGCGCTCGCCTACGGCGCACTGGAGCTGGTCAAGAAGATCAGCAGTCCGTCCGACCGGCTGACCGCCGCCCTGGCCCGGGTGCCGTTCACCTTCCACGTCACCTGCGTGATCCACCCGCAGGGCCGCCCGGCGCGCACCGTCCTCGACCAGGACTACCGGGTCACCGCCGACCGGCCGGTCACCGTGCCCGACCTGCCCGCCGGTGCGCAGTGCCGGGTCTGGGAGACCACCGCCCGCGGCGGCAGCAGCGACCACCCGGCCGGCACCCCGGTGGACGTGACCGTCCAGCCGGGCCTGGGCACCACCGCGGTCCGGACCGCCACCGTCACCAACACCTTCGAGTTCGGCGCCCTGAGCCTGGTCAAGACCCTCGACGGGGACGCGGCCGCCTACGCGGCCGGGCGCAGCTTCGCGGTCGAGGTCTCCTGCGCCCTGCCCGACGGCAGCGGCGCCGCGACCGGCCTGGTGCTGCACCACACCTACACCGTCACCGCCGGAACCCCCGTGGTGATCGAGCCGCTGCCGGTCAACACCCGCTGCTGGGCCGAGGAGGTCGACACCGGCGGCGCCGGCCAGGCCGTGGTGGACCACGGCTCCGCGGCCGACCCCGTCGTCATCACGGCCGACGGCAGCGCCGCCATCACCGTCACCAACACCTTCCCGGGGGGCCGACTGACCGTCACCAAGCACGTGGTCAACGGCCCGGCCGGTCCGTACGCGTTCACGCTGGCCTGCACCACCGCCCAGGGTGACGTCCCGCTCCCGGCGCCGGACGGTTCCTTCACCCTGGCCGACGGTGCCGGCCGCACCGTCACCGTGCCGGACGGCGCGCACTGCACCGTCACCGAGCACGACCTGCCCGGCGGCGACACCGTCAGCTACACCGCCACGGGCGGCAGCACCGACGGCACCGTCACCGTCCACGGCAGCGCGACGGTCGACGTCACCAACACCTTCCCGGCGCCGACCCCGCCGGACGGCGGAGGCGGCCTGCCCGACACCGGCTTCGGCGGCTGGCTCACCCTCGCCGCCACCCTGACCGGTCTGGGCCTGCTGGGCGGGAC
>NZ_JBHYKG010000318.1:0-9385 GCF_042741245.1 Kitasatospora sp. NPDC058965 | reverse complement strand
CACCAGTTCCACCCAGGGCGCGCTGGTCTCCGGCCGCCGCGCCGCCGAAGCCGTCCTGCGCGACCTCGGTGTGACCACCACCCGGACCCCGCAGACCCGCGCCGCCGCCTGAGCCGGCAGGGACCGGCCCGGCCGGGGACGGGAGCCGCCGACGGCCCCGTCCCCGGCACCCCCGGGGATCCGCCCGGGGCGGGCCCGGCCCGTCACCGTCAGAGCACCCCCGCCTGCCGGGCGGCCTCCTCGAAGGCCCGGGCGGCCGGGTTGCCCCGGTACGGGGCCAGTCGGCGGTGGAAGTCGCGCAGGTACTCGACGGTGCGGGCGGAGCGCATCTCGCCGGCCGCGCGCAGCGCCTCGGTGGCCAGCGAGCACGACTCGTCGACGTCGCCCAGGCCGAGCCGGGCGGCGGCCAGCACGATCCGGCAGAACACCCGGCTGCGCGCGTAGCTCGCCGAGCGCAGCCGCAGCGACTTCTCCGCGTGCTGCGCCGCCGAGCGCCACTGCTGCAGGTCGCGGTAGCAGTGGGCGAACTCGTCGGCCAGCTGGGCCTCGTCGAAGTGACGCGCCCAGGACGGCAGTTCGTCGCCGGACCGGGCCAGCGCCAGGGCCCGTTCGGCGCGCACCAGGGCAGTGGTGCAGGACCGGGCGTCGCCCAGTACGCCGTGCCCGCGCGCCTCGGCGGCGTGCATCAGCGCCTGGACGGTGGCCGGGGCCGTGGTGCCCACGCCCTGCTGGGCCACCCGGGCCAGCTGCACCGCCTCGCGGCCGTGGCCCAGGTGCACCGCCTGCTGGCTCATCGTCACCAGCACGTAGCCGCCGAGCACCCGGTCGCCGCCGGCCTGGGAGAGCCGCAGCGCCTGCACGAAGTAGCGCTGGGCCAGGCCGTGCGCGGCGATGTCGAAGCTGGTCCAGCCGGCCAGCCGGGTCAGGTCGGCCACCGCCGCGAACAGCGCCCGCCCGATCTGCTCGCCGTACCGGCCGCGCAGCATCGGCTCGGCCTCGCTCTCCAGGTACCGGACCAGCGCCTGGCGGGCGTGGCCGCCGCCGTAGGCGTTGTCCAGCGCCCGGAACAGGTCGCCCACCGCGCGCACCGCGGCGATGTCCCCGCGGCCGACCCGCAGGCCGGCCCGCTGCGGGCGCGGGCGCTCCTCCGGCCGGGTCGGCGCGAGCGCGGCGGTGCGGGTGCCGGACACCAGCGGGCGCCGGGCCTGCGAGGGCACCCGGCCGGCCGGGACCCCCGGCCCGCGGTCGCCGAGCTCGGCGCCGGGGTCGAGCCGGGAGAGCGGCCCGTCCGGCCCCGGGGCGTGCAGGCCGACCGACCCGTCCCGGGCCACCTGCTCGTCGCCGCGGCCGATCAGCCAGTCCCGGCTGGGCACCACCAGGCCGGCCGGGGTGAAGGCGATCCGGCGCAGCTCGGACTGCGGGCCGGTGTCCTTGCGCCACATGCTGGCGACGATGTCCACCGCCTCCTGCGGGGTCTCGGCGAACTCCAGGCCCGCGTAGACCGGGGCACAGGCGTCCAGGCCGATGTCCTGGGCGGAGAGCCGGCGGCCCAGCCGCCGGGTGAAGACCTCGGCGATCAGCGCCGGGGTGGCGCCGCGCGGCTGCTGGCCGCGCAGCCAGCGGGTCACCGAGGTCTTGTCGTAGCGCAGGTCCAGCCCGTGCTCCAGGCCCAGTTGGTCGACCCGGCGGGCCAGGCCCGCGTGCGAGAAGCCGGCCTCCTCGATCAGCGCGGCCAGCAGCGGGTTCTGGGCGCGGGCCGGATCGTGCGCCGAGGCCTGGGCCGCCGGCCCGTCCGGATGGTGCTCGGCGAGGACGCCGAGGTCCTGGCGCTGCCCGGGCAGGGAGCTGCCGGGGCGCACCGGCTCGCTGAGCGGTCCGGGGTCGCCGTGCCGCCCGTGCGGGTCCAGTGGGTCCAGCGGGTCGAGCGGGCCGTAGGTCGGGCTGTCGGTTGCAGGCCGTTGGGGCATGTCAGTCAACACCTCTCGGACGCCACGGTCCGGCCCCCCGGTGCCTTGCGCGACGCCCCTGTCGGGAATCGGCGTGAATGTAGCGAGCATTCGGGCGCTATGGGCGGATCTGACTGGCCAATCCTCCGAACGGGTGACGGGAGGGCGCCCGATCCGATGAAGAAGGGGCGCTCGGGGTTTGGGATTGTGCGACCCTGACGGTTTCACGCCTCCATGGGCGCGCGACACACAGTTCCGGTACGGACTGTGGTGCCGGCCCACACGTCGCGCTCTTCCCGCCGACCGGGCCGTTCTGACACCATGTCGGGCACCATGAGCCACCCCGAGCCACCGCCGACAGCACCCCGGGAGCCCGGCGCCGCCGCCGGGCTGCGCCGGCTGCTCGACCTGCTGGCCGGCGGCACCGCCGCCACCGAGGACTTCCCCGCCGTCGCGGCCGAGGCCCGCCGCGCGGGCGCCGCGCCCGCCGTCCTCGCCGAGCTGGACGAGGCCACCTGGCTGGCCCTGCGGGTGCACCGGACGCTGCGTCAGCACCGGCGCCGCGAGACCGAGTTGACCGCGCTCTTCGACACCGCCACCGACCTGGCCGCCTCCCGCGACCTGGACGCCGTGCTGCGCGCCATCGTGCGCCGGGCCCGCAGCCTGCTGGGCACCGACACCGCCTACCTGACGCTGCCGGACGAGGCGGCCGGCGACACCTACATGCGGGTCACCGACGGCTCGGTCTCCCCGCTCTTCCAGAACCTGCGCCTCAGCCTGGGCGACGGGCTGGGCGGCCTGGTCGCCCAGACCGCCCGCCCCTACGCGACCCCCGACTACCGCACCGACGAGCGGTTCCGGCACACCGGCCGGATCGACGCCGGGGTGCTGGAGGAGGGCCTGGTGGCGATCCTCGGTGTGCCGCTGCTGCTGGGCCGCGAGGTGATCGGGGTGCTGTTCGCCGCCGACCGCTCGCCGCGCGCCTTCTCCCCCGACGAGGTGGCGCTGCTCTGCTCGCTCGCCGCCCACGCCGCGATCGCGCTGGACACCGCCAAGGCGCTGGCCGACACCCGGACCGCGCTGACCGAGCTGAACGCCGCCAACACCGTGATCCGGGCGCACGCGAGCGCCGTGCAGCGGGCCGAGCAGGCGCACGACCGGCTCACCGACCTGGTGCTGCGCGGCGCGGACCTGGCCGAGGTGGCCGCCGAGCTGGGCGCGCTGCTGGAGAGCGAGATCGCGGTGCACGACGCCGACGGCCACCCGCTGGCCGGGCGGCAGGGCGCGCCGCAGCGGCTGGCCGAGGCGGTGGAGCGGTCCCGGGCCGAGGGGCGCTCGGTGCGGCACGGCGGCGGCTGGGTCTGCGCGGTACTGGCCGGGCAGGAGCCGCTGGGCTCGCTGGTGCTGCGCGGCCGGCCCGAGCTGGACGACGCCGACCGAAGGATCTTCGAGCGCGGCTCGGTGGTCACCGCGCTGCTCCTGCTGCTGCGCCGCTCGGTGGCCGAGGCGGAGAACCGGGTGCGCGGCGAGCTGCTCACCGACCTGCTCACCGCCCCCGGGCGGGACCCGGCCGGGCTGCTGGCCCGCGGCCGCCGGCTCGGCGTCGACCTGGCCCGCCGGCACCTGGTGCTGGTGGCCGAGACCGCCCCGGACGGCCGGGCCCGGCTGGCCGGCGCGGCCGCCCAGTACCTGTTCGGGCGCGGGCGCGGCGCCGGCTCGCGCGGGGTGAGCGCCGAGCACGCCGAGGCGGTGGTGCTGCTGCTGCCCGAGGACGGGAGCGCGACGCCCGGGCAGGCCGCCGCCGCGGCCGCCGAGCGGCTGGCCCGGCTGGCCGGCCAGCCGGTCACCGTGGGCGCCGGCCGGGTCGCGGCCGGCCCCGCCGAGCTGGCCGCCGCGCACGCCGAGGCGGTGCGCTGCGTGCGGGCGCTGCGCGCGCTGGGCCGCACCGGGGACGGCGCCTCGGCCGGCTCGCTCGGCTTCCTCGGCGTGCTGCTGGGCGACGGGCACGACGTGCACGGCTTCGTCGAGCGCACCCTCGGCCCGCTGCTGGACTACGACCGGCGGCGCGGCACCGAGCTGGTGCGCACCGTGCGCGCCTACTTCGCCTGCGGCGGCAGCCTGACCCGGGCCAAGGACGAGCTGCACGTGCACGTGAACACCGTGGTGCAGCGCCTGGACCGGGTCGAGGTGCTGCTCGGCCGGGACTGGAACCACCCGGACCGCTCGCTGGAACTGCAGCTGGCGCTGCGGCTGCAGCTGCTCGCGGAGGGGTGACCGGGACCGCCTTCGGACACCTGAACGATCCCGGTCGGCCCGGGCGTACAGTGGCGAGGTTGGTCGCGCACGGGCGACCGGTGGCGAGGAGCAGCGGTGAGCGAGAACGTACGGTTCGTCCGGCTGGGGATCGGCGAGGGCCTGGTTCCCTACCAGGAGGCCTGGGCCGAGCAGCAGCGGCTGCACGCCCTGCGGATGGCCGACGAGATCCCGGACACCGTGCTGCTGCTGGAGCACCCGCCGGTCTTCACCGCCGGCAAGCGGACCAAGCCGGAGGACCTGCCGCTGGACGACACTCCGGTGGTCCAGGTCAACCGCGGCGGCGAGGGCACCTGGCACGGGCCGGGCCAGCTGGTCGGCTACCCGATCGTCAAGCTGCCCGAGCCGATGGACGTGGTCGCCTACGTCCGCCGGCTGGAGGAGGCGCTGATCCGCGCCTGCGCCGACCTCGGGGTGACGAGCACCCGGGTGGAGGGGCGCAGCGGGGTCTGGGTGCTCGGCCGCGAGCTGCCGGACGCGCAGGTCGACCCGGCCCAGGTGATCGACATCGGCAAGCTGACCCTGCGGATGGGTCTGCCGCTGGGCATCGACCCGCGGCTGGCCGGCCCCGAGTACGCGCCGTCCAACGCCGGCCAGCGCGGCGACGACCGCAAGCTGGCCGCGATCGGGGTCCGGGTGGCCCGCGGCGTGACCATGCACGGCTTCGCGCTCAACTGCAACCCGGACATGACCTGGTTCGACCGGATCATCCCGTGCGGCATCCGGGACGCGGGGGTCGGGTCGCTCTCCACCGAGCTGGGCCGCGACGTGCCGGTGGCCGAGGCGGTGCCGTCGGTGGAGAAGCGCCTCGCCGAGGTGCTGGCCGAGCTGCCCGAGCCGGGTTCCCGGCACTGAACCGGGAATCTACCGGCCGGTAGTGCTGTTGCCCTGCGATTGCGGGGCGACCGCCCGGCCGAGACCGAACAAGCACAGGCGTACCCTGGGGGTACCCCGTCTACTTCTAGGAGCCGATGTGTCCGCTGTCGCACCCGACGGCAGGAAGCTTCTCCGCCTGGAGGTCCGCAACAGCGAGACCCCCATCGAGCGGAAGCCCGAGTGGATCAAGACCCGGGCGAAGATGGGCCCGGAGTACAACGCCCTGCACTCGCTGGTGAAGAAGGAGGGGCTGCACACGGTCTGCCAGGAGGCCGGCTGCCCCAACATCTTCGAGTGCTGGGAGGACCGCGAGGCCACCTTCCTCATCGGCGGTGACCAGTGCACCCGCCGCTGCGACTTCTGCCAGATCGACACCGGCAAGCCGGCCGACTTCGACGCCGACGAGCCGCGCCGGGTCGCCGAGTCCATCCTCACCATGGACCTCAACTACGCCACCATCACCGGCGTCGCCCGGGACGACCTGGCGGACGGCGGTGCCTGGCTGTACGCCGAGACGGTCCGCCAGGTGCACGCGATGACCGCCGACCGGGCGGGCGGCCGCACCGGCGTCGAGCTGCTGATCCCGGACTTCAACGCCGTCCCGGAGCAGCTGGCCGAGGTCTTCTCGTCCCGCCCCCAGGTGCTGGCGCACAACGTCGAGACGGTGCCGCGGATCTTCAAGCGGATCCGCCCGGCCTTCCGCTACGAGCGCTCGCTGGACGTCATCACGCAGGCCCGCGCGGCCGGCCTGGTGACCAAGTCCAACCTGATCCTGGGCATGGGCGAGACCCGCGAGGAGGTCAGCCAGGCGCTGGCCGACCTGGTCGGCGCCGGCTGCGAGCTGATCACCATCACCCAGTACCTGCGCCCCTCGCTGCGCCACCACCCGGTGGAGCGCTGGGTCAAGCCGCAGGAGTTCGTCGAGCTGCAGCAGGAGGCCGAGGAGCTCGGCTTCGCCGGCGTCATGTCCGGACCGCTGGTGCGCTCCTCCTACCGGGCCGGCCGGCTGTACCGCCAGGCGCTGGAGCACCGGGCGAACGCGGACGCCGCGGTCTGACCGCTGCTGGGGAGAACTGAACGAAACTGCGCGGGTCCCGGTCGGGTGCGACCGGGGCCCGCGCCCGTCTGACCGGTCCCGTCGGGCCGCCCGGTCAGGACCGTACGGATCACGGTTCGGCCCGAATCGGGACCGGGCTTCGGTGTCGGCCCCTCCCGCCACGTACCATGACCTTCATGGCGAGGGAAACATCCGAAACTCCTGGGCGGCTCAAGCAGATCCGCCAGGCGTACATCATGACCAAGCAGGTCGACACCAAGATCGGCCTGATCGTCGGCGGCGTCGCCGCGCTCACCTTCGGCGTGTTCCTCGCCCTCGGTTTCGCGATCGGTCACCCCATCTACCTGGGGATCCTGGGCTTCATCCTGGCCGTGCTGGCCGCGGCGATCGTCTTCGGCCGCCGGGCCGAGCGGGCCGCCTTCGGGCAGATGGAGGGCCAGCCGGGCGCCGCCGCGGCCGTGCTCAACAACATCCGGCGCGGCTGGAGCACCAACCCGACCCCGGTGGCGGTCACCCGCAACCAGGACGCGGTGTACCGCGCGGTCGGCCGCCCCGGCATCGCGCTGATCGGCGAGGGCAACCCGAACCGGGTGCGCCCGCTGCTCGCCGCCGAGAAGAAGAAGATGGCCCGGGTCGTCGGCGACATCCCGGTGCACGACTTCGTGGTCGGCAACGGCGAGGGCGAGGTCCCGCTGAAGAAGCTGCAGATCACCCTGATGCGGCTGCCGCGGGCGATCTCCCCGGGCCAGGTCACCGAGACCAACGACCGGCTGCGCGCCCTCGGCGACCTGCTCTCCAAGGCGCCGGTGCCCAAGGGCCCGATGCCCAAGGGCGCCCGGATGCCCAAGGGCGGCGGCCCGCGCTGAGGCGCCACTCCCCCACGTAGACCAGAAGGCCCCCGCCGATCCCGGCGGGGGCCTTCCTCATGTCTCGCGCCCTGCGGCCGCGGCCGCCCCGACCGGGGTCAGATCCGGACCTCGACCGTGCCGACCGCCTTGTCGTGCAGCCCGCGGGAGTCCCGGTCCCAGACCACGGCCGGCACCACCAGGCAGAGCAGGAAGGTGCGCAGCAGCGCCTGCGGGATGGTGGTCCGGCCGCCGTCCAGCCGCACCACGCGCAGGCCGAACAGCCGCTTGCCGAAGGTGGTCCCGGCGGTCGCCAGCAGCACCGCGTTGATCGCGAAGAAGACCGGCAGCCCGTACAGGTTGGCCTTCTGCGCGTCGCCGTGCGCGATCAGCCCGTAGGCGATCAGGTTGGCGATCCAGCCGTCGACGAACAGCGCGCCGATCCGCCGGGCCGGGCCGGCCACCGCGCCCGAGCCCTCGCGCGGGCGGCCGAGCCGCTCACCGCGGTAGCCGAAGTCGGCGCCCATCCGCTCGGCCGCGGCCTTCGGGCCCTCCAGCCACGATCCAAGTGCTTCTCTACTGTCCACGACAGCCACAGTAACCGCCCGCCCCGCGGCGACCGGGGGCGGCTCCCCCTGCGAGTGAATCCTCGTCTCATCGTCCTGCCATGAGGTCTAGACCACTTCAGCCCCACCGACCGCACCCCGACACGTTTTGTCCGGCTTTGCAGACGCTTGCCCGGGGCTGCTTAACATGGGTGAAACGATCGGGTCACTGACAGGAAACGGCCCCTTCCTATCGTGAGCCCACCCTGGCCGGTGGGCGACCGGCCTGACGGCCGGGCAGAGGAGGATTGATGTTCAAGAACGCCGAGGAAGTCAAGGCGTACATCGCGGAGAACGACATCAAGTTCGTGGATGTCCGGTTCTGCGACCTGCCGGGCGTCATGCAGCACTTCGCCGTCCCGGCGGCGACCTTCGACCCCGCCGAGACGCTGATGTTCGACGGCTCCTCGATCCGCGGCTTCCAGGCCATCCACGAGTCCGACATGGCCCTGGTCCCCGACCTGGCCACCGCCCGGCTGGACCCGTTCCGGACCGAGAAGCACCTCAACATCAACTTCTTCATCCAGGACCCGATCACCGGCGAGGCGTACAGCCGCGACCCGCGCAACATCGCCAAGAAGGCCGAGGCCTACCTCGCCTCCTCCGGCATCGCCGACACCGCGTTCTTCGGGCCCGAGGCCGAGTTCTACGTCTTCGACTCGGTCCGCTTCGAGACCAGCGCCAACGCCTCGTACTACCACATCGACTCCGAGGCGGGCGCCTGGAACACCGGCTCCGCCGAGGGCGACGTGCGCGGCTACAAGGTCAAGTACAAGGGCGGCTACTTCCCGACCCCGCCGGTGGACCACTTCGCCGACCTGCGCGCCGAGATGTCCCTGGAGCTGGCCGGCGCCGGCCTGCAGGTCGAGCGCCAGCACCACGAGGTCGGCACCGCGGGCCAGGCGGAGATCAACTACAAGTTCAACACCCTGCTGCACGCGGCCGACGACCTGATGCTGTTCAAGTACATCATCAAGAACGTCGCCTGGCGCAACGGCAAGACCGCCACCTTCATGCCCAAGCCGATCTTCGGCGACAACGGCTCCGGCATGCACGTGCACCAGTCGCTCTGGGCCGAGGGCGCCCCGCTCTTCTACGACGAGCAGGGCTACGCCGGCCTGTCCGAGACGGCCCGCTTCTACATCGGCGGCCTGCTCAAGCACGCCCCCTCGCTGCTGGCCTTCACCAACCCGTCGGTGAACTCCTACCACCGCCTGGTCCCCGGTTTCGAGGCCCCGGTCAACCTGGTCTACTCGCAGCGCAACCGCTCCGCCGCGATCCGGATCCCGATCACCGGCTCCAACGCCAAGGCCAAGCGCATCGAGTTCCGCGCCCCCGACCCGTCCTCCAACCCCTACCTGGCCTTCGCCGCCATGCTGATGGCCGGCCTGGACGGCATCAAGAACAAGATCGAGCCGCTCCAGCCGGTCGACAAGGACCTCTACGAGCTCGCCCCCGACGAGCACGCGGGCGTCCCCCAGGTCCCGTCCTCCCTCGGCGCGGTCCTGGAGGCGCTGGAGCAGGACCACGAGTACCTGCTGGCCGGCGGCGTCTTCACCCCCGACCTGATCGAGACCTGGATCGACCTCAAGCGCACCACCGAGATCGCCCCGATCGCCCTGCGCCCGCACCCGCACGAGTTCGAGCTGTACTACGACCTGTAAGGCGCACCCGACCTGCGGGGGCGCACCCGGGGACCGTGGGGTCCCCCAGGGGCTGTAGCCTGCCCCGGGGGGGGCCGGG
>NZ_JBHYKG010000317.1:0-9582 GCF_042741245.1 Kitasatospora sp. NPDC058965 | reverse complement strand
GACCGCCCGGGTGCGAGCGGCTGCGCTCGCACCCGGGCGGTTCGGGCCCGACCCGTCGTCAGACGGTCACTCGATCACCAGCTCCACGGCCAGGTTGCCGCGGGTCGCCTTGGAGTAGGGGCAGACCTGGTGGGCCTGCTCCACCAGGGCGCGGCCGGTGGCCTCGTCGATGGCGTCGGGCAGCTCGACCCGCAGCACGACCGACAGGCCGAAGCCGGTCTCGTCCTTGCCGATGCCGACCTCGGCGGTGACGGCCGCCTCGCTGGTGTCGACCTTCGCCTCGCGGCCGACCAGGCCCAGGGCGCTGGCGAAGCAGGCCGCGTAGCCGGCGGCGAAGAGCTGCTCGGGGTTGGTGCCCTGCCCGTTGCCGCCGAGCGCGACCGGCAGCGCGAGGTTGACGTCCAGCAGGCCGTCGGAGCTGACGGCACGGCCCTCGCGGCCGTGGGTGGCGGTGGCGACGGCGGTGTAGAGCGCGGTCATGGGAACCGTCCTTCTCGTGGGTGTCTCGGTCGTTCGGTCGTCCGTTCGTCGAGAATGACATCACACGATTCAGTTGTGCGCAACTAAATGGCGTGAGTGGTACCGTGGTCACCATGAGCGAGGACCGGGTGGACGAGAGCTGGCTGCGGCTGGACAACCAGATCTGCTTCGCCCTGCACGCGGCCTCGCGGGCGTTCAACGCGCTCTACCGCGACGCCCTGCAGGAGCTCGGCCTGACGTACCCGCAGTACCTGGTGATGCTGGTGCTCTGGGAGGACGGCGAGCTGGGCGTCAAGCAGATCGGCGAGCGCCTGCGCCTGGACTCCGGCACCCTGTCGCCGCTGCTCAAGCGGCTGGAGGCGAACGGCCTGGTGGTGCGCGAGCGCAGCGCCGCCGACGAGCGTTCGGTCACCGTGCGGCCCACCGCCGCCGGCGCCGCGCTGCGCGAGCAGGCCGCCCGCCTGCCGGTCCGGGTCTCCGCCGCCACCGGCCTCGACCTGGCCGAGATCATCGACCTGCGCGACCGGGTCAACCGCCTGACCGCCGCCCTGGACGCCACCACCCTGCCCGCCTCGCCCGCCGACTGCGGCTGAGGCCTGCGGGGCCGCCGACCGCCGATCGGCCGGCCGCAGCCGGGACGGGACCCGCCCCGGCCGGGGAGCGCCGGCTCCCCGTGGGGCCGCGGCCCAGCGGGTAGGTTTCCGGCGCGAGGGCCTGCGCGAGGAGGGCGTGGCCCCGGCCGATCCCGGAGGTCCCGCCCGCCATGACCGAGCCCCCGACCGACCCGACCGAGACCAGCTGGCTGACCCGCAACGTCAAGGTGCTCAGCGGGGTGTCCTTCCTGCAGGACGCGGCCAGTGAGCTGCTCTACCCGATCCTGCCCATCTTCCTCACCACCGTGCTCGGCGCCCCCGCGGCCGTCGTCGGCGCGATCGAGGGCCTCGCCGAGGGCGCGGCTTCCGTCACCAAGCTCGCCGCCGGACGCCTCGCCGACCGCTTCGACCGCCGTCCCCTGATCGCGACCGGCTACGGGCTCGCCGCGTGCGGCAAGCTCCTCGTCGCGCTGGCCACCGCATGGCCGCTGGTGCTGGTCGCCCGCGTCGTCGACCGGCTGGGCAAGGGGGTGCGCGGCGCACCGCGCGACGCGCTGCTGGTGGACGGGGTGCCGGCCGGGCAGCGCGGCCGGGTGTTCGGCCTGCACCGGGCCGCCGACACCGCCGGCGCCGTGGTCGGACCACTCGTCGGCCTGGCGCTGTACGAGGCCTTCGACCACCGGCTGCGCCCGCTGCTCTGGATCGCCGTGATCCCCGCCGTGCTCAGCGTCCTGCTGGTGCGCGCCGTCGCCGACCCGCGGCGGCGGTCGGCGGCCGCGCCCGGCGCCGGCCGGCGCGCGTCCGTGCCGTACCGGACGCTGCCGGCCCGGTACTGGCGGGTCACCGGCGTGCTCACCCTCTTCGCCCTGGTGAACTTCCCCGACGCGCTGCTCCTGCTGCGGGCCCATCAGATCGGCCTGGCCACCCCGGCGGTGATCGGCGCGTACGCGCTCTACAACCTCACCTACGCCGCGGCCTCCTACCCCGCCGGCAGCCTCTCCGACCGGCTGCCGCACCGCGCGGTCTACGCGGTCGGCCTGCTCTTCTTCGCGGCCGGCTACCTCGGCCTGGCCTTCGCGCAGCGCACCTGGCAGGTGTTCGCGGTGCTCGCCCTGTACGGCGGGTTCAACGCCTGCACCGACGGCGTGGGCAAGGCCTGGATCTCCGCCCTCTCCCCCGACCGGGCGCAGGGCACCGCACAGGGCCTGTACCAGGGGCTCACCGGCGCGGGCGTCCTGGTCGCCGGGCTCTGGGCCGGCCTGGCCTGGGGCGGTGACGGCCGACTGCCGCTGCTGGTCTCCGGGACGGTGGGCGGGCTGCTCGCCGCGGCCGTGCTCGCCCTCCCCGGTCGGACCGGGTGAGCGGGATGGGCGAGTGCCCGCCCCGGGGTCGCAAAGGACGGGCACTCGGCTGAGGAGGGCGTGGTGAGCCCGTGGAGGCCACCAGGCACCGGTGGGGGCGCCCGGTCGCGGTGCGGCCGACCGGCCTGCCGCGACCTGGCGGTCGAACCGGCTGGACGGTGTGGGGGGCCGGTGCGCGGAGCCTGGTGGACCTGACGCAGAGGCTAGTGAAGGCCCGTCAGTCCGAACAACGGCCGAACGGGAGATTGGACCATCCTTTTACGTGACGCGAGTTGCGTGTGCGGGTGCCTCCATACACGGAACAGCAGGTGGAAAACGTGGAAGGGGGCGCACCGCGGGAGATTCGTGTCCGAATGGTCCGGCCGGGGCAACGGACATTCGGCCACCGACGCCCCCTCGGGCGGCGGCCGGCACCGGGGCGGGCCGCAGCCGCCCCGTGGGCCGGGCCCCGCCGCGGGGCACTCGATCATTTGACGACCGAGTGATACTAATTGCTCCGAGAGCGCGTCCGACCCGGTCCGCGCCCCGGTGGGCAGAGGAGGGCCACAGCCATGACCATCACCGCGGAGGAACGGCGCGCCAGGATCCTGGAGGTGGTCCGCGAGCTGGGCACGGTGCGGGTGGTGGACCTGGCCGAGCGGATCGGCACGGCCGCGGTGACCGTGCGCCGGGACGTGGCCGCGCTCGCCGACAGCGGGGCACTGCGCCGCTCGCACGGCGCGGTCTCGCTGCCCCAGGAGGAGGAGGCCGCCGCGATCCGGGCCGGCCGGGACCGCGTGATCGGGATGCTGGTGCCGACCATCGGCACCTACTTCGACGAGGTGATCGACGGCGCCCGCTCCGCCGCCGCGGCCGCCGGGGCCCGCTTGGTGCTGGGCATCGCCTCCTACGAGAGCGCCGACGACCGCGCCCAGGTGGAGCAGCTGCTCGACACGGAGCTCGACGGCCTGCTGCTCACTCCCAACTGGCGCCCGGGCAGCACTCCCGGGGACACCGCCTGGCTGCGCGAGCTGCCGGTTCCGGCGGTGCTGGTGGAGCGGCTGGCGCCGGCCGACAGCGCCGCGGCCCAGCTGGACTCGGTGGGCTCGGACCACCGCCACGGCGTGCTGCTGGCGCTGCGCCACCTGCAGTCGCTGGGCCACCGCTCGGTGCTGCTGGCGGCGCGCGAGGACTCCTGGACGGCGCACCAGGTCCGGGCGGGGTACGCGGCGGCGGTGCAGCTGCTCGGCCTGGAGCCGCGCCCGGTGATCGACGTGCACCGCCCGAGCCTGGAGTCCGAGGCGATCGCCGCCCGGATCGCCGAAGAGGTGGCGGACGGGGTGCGCGCGGTGCTGGTGCACAACGACCAGGAGGCGATCCAGCTCACCCCGCTGCTGCGGGCCCGCGGCCTGCGCGCCCCCGACGACCTCGCGCTGATCAGCTACGACGACGTCTTCGCCGCGCTGGCCGCCCCGCCGCTGACCGCGGTGGCCCCGCCCAAGCGCGCGGTCGGCGCGGCCGCGGTGGAGCTGATGCTCCGTCGGATCGAGCACGGCTCCGACCTGCCGGTGCACCACGTGCAGCTGCTGCCCGACCTCAAGGTCCGCACCTCCTGCGGCGGCTCCCCGGACGAGCGGCCGGCCTGACCGGCCCGCGCCGGGCAGGGGGCGGACCGTCCGGCCCGCCCCCTGCCCGTGCGTCAGGACGGCTCCAGTGCCTTGCCGTAGACCGAGGAGCTGCGCCGCACCGACATCCCCACCCGCTCGTACAGCGACAGCGCGCCGGTCTCCGAGTGGGTCCACAGCACGCAGGTCCGCCGGCCCTCGCGGTGGAAGGCGCGGAACGACTCGCGCAGCAGCAGCCGGGCGATGCCCTGGTTGCGGTGGTCCTTGCGGACGGCGACCCGCTCGACGTAGCCCTCGTCCGTCTCCGGCAGGTCCAGCGCCAGCACCGCGCCGACCATCTCGGCCCCGGCGAAGGCCACCGGGGAGAGCGCCGGCGCGAAGCTGTCGAGCCCGACGGTGTGCGCGGCCCACTCCTCGTAGGACTTGCGCCGGGTCTGCCACTCGTCGAAGGCGTCCTCGGTGAGCCGGTGGGCGGCGAGCTCGTCGCCGGGGCGGAACGGCCGCACGGTGATCCCGGGCGGCGGCGCGGGCACCTCGGGCTCCTCGGGCAGGGCGATCTCCAGCAGCCACTGGGTGACGAACGGCTCGTAGCCGCGGGAGCGGAGCAGCGCCACGGCCGGCCGGTCGGCGTCGGAGACGGTCTGGCTGAGCCCCTCGGTGCCCACCTGCCGGGCCCGTGCCTCGGCCCAGTCGAGCAGGGCGGAGCCGAGCCCCCGGCCCAGCTGGTCGGGGTGGACGTCGATCGCGCTGCGGCGGCCGCGCACCCAGCCCCGGCCGACCAGCCGCCCGGCCGGGTCGTGCACCAGCAGGGTGTCCAGCGCCGGGTCGAGGCCGGGCACCCCGAGGTCCGCGAGGATCCGGTCGGGTTCGGTCTCGGTGGTGCCGAGCACCGCGCGTTCGCGGGCGGCCACCAGGTCGTGGATCGCGCGGGCGTCGGCGAGGGTCGCGGGCCGGCCGCGGTACGGCGCCGGGAGGGGCACGGGGGACTGATCAACCATGCCGTGACTCTGCGTCAGCCGGTGCCCCGCTGTCGAGCGGGTTACCCGTGCTCCACCGGGGCTCCGCAGGACCCGCGCACCCGCAGCACCGGCAGCAGCAGCACCCGGCGGCCGGCCGCCACCCCGCCGGCCTCCAGCCGGCGCAGCAGCAGCTCCGCCGCCGCGGCCCCCACCGCCCGCTTCGGCGGCGCCACCGCCGTCAGCGGCGGTGCGGCGAGGCCGGCGTACACGTCGTCGTAGGAGATCAGGGCCACCTGCTCGGGCACGGCCAGACCGCGGGTCCGCAGCAGCGGGAGCACCGCGATCGCGTCGTTGTCGTTGTGCACCACCACCGCCCTGGTCCGGGCCCGCGCCGCCGCCGCGATCCCGTCGGCCAGCCGCTGGGCACGGGCGCCGGGGTGCACGTGTTCGACGTCCAGGACCGGGCAGGGCGCCAGACCGACCGCCGCGACGGCCGCGGCGTACCCCGCCCGCACCTGGTGCGCCGTCCAGCTGTCGTCGCGCGCGGCCAGCAGCACCGACCGGTGGCCCAGCCCCGCCAGCCGGCGCAGCGCGAGCAGCACCCCGTGCGCGTGGTCCGAGCCCACCGAGTCCAGCGCCGCGCCGGGGCCGTCGGGCGCCGCCCGGCGCTCCACCAGCACGGTCGGCACCGGCAGCGCGTCCAGCCAGCCGAACCCGGCCACCGCGCCGCCGGGCAGCCAGTTGGGGGCGACCAGCAGCCCGTCGACGCCCGCCTCCAGCAGCCGCTCGACCTGGGCCCGGTCGTCGCGCGCGGCGTAGGGCGCGATGCCGAGCACCAGGCGCGCGTCCACGGCCGCCGCAGCGGCGCGGGCGCCGGCGATCACCTCGGCGAAGTAGGAGCCGGTGGTCGGCACCAGCATCCCGATCACCCACCGGCGCCCGCCGCGGTGCGGCGCCGCCGACACCGTCCCGTGCGAGCGCACCAGCGCGCCCCGGTCGGCCAGCGCGGCGACGTCGCGCCGCACCGTCACCGCGGGCGCCCCCAGCCGCCGGGCCAGCTCCGCCACCCGCAGCGTGCCGGCCTGCCGGACCAGCTCCAGGATCCGCGCGTGCCGCGCCTGTGCCGGGACGACCATCGGCTCCCCTTCCACGGCGGCCGCCGCGGGGCGGCACGGGTCTCCTTCGTTGGACCGCTTTCTATCATTCGATCCGTTCGAGACCAATAAGTGCGACTCAATCCGTTCTATCGATCATCCGATCCGGCATCCTCGAAGAGTTCCGCCAGGTGGTGCCGCAGGATCGCCAGCGCCTGATCGCCGTCACGCTGCCCGCCCAGCACGCTGGAGCCCAGCCCGTTCACCATCGCCAGCAGTCCGGCCGCGACCATCTGCGGGTCCTTGCCCGCCGGGATCTCCCCCGCCTCCCGGGCGGCCGCCAGCTGCTTGGCCAGGAAGCCCTCCAGCAGCAGCGGCTGGGCCGCCCCGTGCCGGCCGATCAGCTCCGGGTCGTTCAGCACCAGGGTGTAGTAGGCGGTGTAGGTCCTGGTGATCCGGCGGCCCTCCGGATCGGTGGGCAGGATGCTCGACAGCACCGCCGTCACCGTCCCGCGCGGGGTGGGCGGGGAGCCCGCGGCCTCGATCCGGCGCGCCATCCGCTCCTGCAGCTGCGCGCCGAGCCGGGCGAAGGCGTCCAGCAGCAGCCCCTCCTTGGTGGCGAAGTAGTACTGCACCAGCCGCAGCGACACCCCGGCCTCCGCGGCCACCGCGCGCATGCTGGCCGACTGCAGCCCCTCGGTGTCCGCGATCCGCAGCAGCGCCTCGGCGATCTGCCGCCGCCGCTCCTCGTGGTCGACCCGCTCGGCCATGACCCGACCTCCCTTTCGTGGTACAGCCGTATCATGCTGTGATACACATGTACCATGCGAATCAGCGAGTTCAAGAGCGCCCACGCCCGTGACCGTTACCTCGCCGCCTACGACCGGACCGTGGCCGAGCTCTGGCCCGGCGAACGCCGCGCGCTCGACGTCCCCACCTCCTTCGGCAGCACCCGGGTCCACCGTGCCGGTCCGCCGACCGGCCGACCGGTCGTGCTGCTGCCCGGCTCCGGCGGCAACGCGCTGATGTGGCACCGGTACGTCGCGGGCCTCGCCGAGCGGCACCCGGTGATCGCCGTCGACACCGTCGGGGAGCCGGGGGCCAGCACCCAGACCGCGCCGATCGCCGACGGCCGGGACGGCGCCGCCTGGTTGGAGGAGCTGCTGGCCGGCCTGGAGCTGACCGGGGCCCACCTGGTGGGCTGCTCCTACGGCGGCTGGCTGGCCCTCTGCCACCAGCTCCACCACCCCGGCCGCGCCGCCTCGCTCACCCTGGTCGACCCGGCCGGGTTCGCCGCCTTCGGTCCGCGGTTCTACGCCTGGCTCGTCGCCGGCGGCCTGGCCGCCGTCGCGCCGCGCGCCCTGCGCCCCCGGCTGTCCCGCCTGGTCGGCAACAGCGCAATCCTGGAGACCGAGCTGATGGCCCTGATGCGCGCCGGCCTGGGCTTCCGCCGCGCCCTGCCGGTCCCCCCGGTCTTCACCGACGAGGAGCTGACCCGGCTTCAGGCCCCCGCCCTCTTCCTGCTCGGCGCCCGCAGCGCCCTGCACGACTCCCGCGCGGTCGCGGACCGGATCGACCGCCTGGTCCCGGCCGCCCGGGTGGAGGTGGTGCCCGACGCGGGCCACGCCCTCCCCACCGACCGGCCGGACCTGGTGCTGGACCGGATCCTGCGCCAGGTGGTCACCGCGTAGCCCGCGCCCGAGCGGGCCGCAGCCGCTGCCCGCGGGTCCCCGTGAGCCACCCGGCCCGCGGCCCGCAGGTCCCCGTGAGCCACCCGGCCCGCCTGAGCCGGCCCTCCCCCGTCCCGCGGACTGCCCGAATTCCTGGCCCGGCGTCCGCTCCCCGCCCCGCCCCGCCTGCCTAGGCTGCTGACCGCAGCTCAGGACCGATCAAGGGGAAGCGCCAGCATGACGAAGGTGATCGTCGCCGCCACGCCCGTCGCCGGGCACACCGGTCCGCTGCTGCGGATCGCCGGACACCTGGCCGCCGCCGGGCACGACGTGGTGTTCCTGGGCGGCTCCCGGTACGGGGCCGGGGCGCAGGCCGCCGGCGTCGCCTTCCGCGCGCTGCCCACGCGGGCGGACTACGACGACCGCGACCTCGCCGCGGCCTTCCCCGCGCGCGAGGCGGTCCCGCCCGGCCCGGACCGGGTGGGGTGGGACCTCCGGCACGTCTTCGGCGACCCGACGCCCGATCAGTTCCAGGCCCTGCGCACCCTGCTGGCGGACTTCCCGGCCACCGTGGTGATCCACGACAAGCTCTTCCTGGGCGGCACCGTGCTCGCCCTGTCCGCCCCGCCCGGCGCACGGCCCACCGTGCTCGGCATCGGGATCGCCCCGCTCAGCGTCCCCAGCCGGGACACCGCGCCGCCGCTGCTGGGCCTGCTGCCGCCGGTCGACGCCGAGCAGCGGGCCTGGTACGCCGTGCTGGGCGAGCAACTGGCCGCCCGGTCGAAGCCGCTGACCGCGTACCTGCGCGGCTGCTTCGCCGCCGCCGGGGTCACCCTGCCGCACGGCCCGTTCTCCCTGGTCTGGACGGCCGCGGCCGACCGCTTCCTGCAGCTCACCGTGCCCGGCTTCGAGTACCCGCGCAGCGACCTGCCCGCCAACGTCTCCTTCATCGGCCCGGTGCCGATCCCGGCCGGCGCCGCGCAGCAACTGCCCGGGTGGTGGCCCGAGCTGCTGCGGGCCCGCGAGGCCGGGCGCCGGGTCGTCGTGGTGACCCAGGGCACGGTCGCCAACACGGACGTCAGCGCCCTGCTGGCCCCCACCGTGCGGGCGCTGGCCGGGCGCGAGGACGTGCTGCTGGTCGCGGCCACCGCCCGCGCCGACGGCCCGCGACTGCTCGCCGCCGCCCTGCCCGAGGTCCCCGCGAACACCCGGGTGGCCGGCTTCGTCCCGTTCGACGCCCTGCTGCCGCACACCGACGTCCTGGTCACCAACGGCGGCTACGGCGGCGTGCAGGCGGCGCTCGGCCACGCCGTCCCGCTGGTGGTGGCGGGTGCGTCCGAGGACAAGCCCGAGGTCGCCGCCCGGGTCGAGTGGACCGGCACCGGCGTCAACCTGCGCACCGACCGCCCCACCGTCGCCGCCCTCGCCGCCGCCGTGGACCAGTTGCTCGCCACCCCCGCCTTCCGCGAGCGCGCCGCCGCCCTGGCCGAGGAGTTCGCGCGCCACGACGCGCTGGGCCACCTCGCCGAGCTGGTGGCTACGCTGCCCGGACCGCCTCGATCAGGAACCGCTGCGAGTGCGCCACGAACGGCCCGTGCCGCTCGATGAACCCGTGCAGCCCGGCCAGCTGCTCCCGGTAGGCGTCCACGGTGAACCCCGGCACGGTCCAGATCACCTTGCGCAGGAAGTGGACCACCGCCGCGATGTCCTGGAACTCCATCCGCAGCGCCTCCTGACGGACGTCCACCACCTCCAGGCCCGCACCCTCGGCGGCCGCCACGGCGGCGATCGGCCGGGCGCCGGAGTAGCTGGTGCCCGGCG
>NZ_JBHYKG010000316.1:0-9616 GCF_042741245.1 Kitasatospora sp. NPDC058965 | reverse complement strand
GCCGCACGCCGCACGCCGCACGCCGCACGCCGCACGCCGCACGCCGCACGCCGCACGCCGCACGCCGCACGCCGCACGCCGCACGCCGCACGCCGACTGCTGGTGGTGTGGGGGTGTCGTTGGTCTTGTGGGCTTTGTGAGCCCGGCAATGCTTATGGCGGGCGGTGGGGAAGGCCCGCGCCGGGGCGGGAGCTGGCGGGGTCCGCGGGGTGGTGGGCGGGTGTCCGGTCCGTGCCGGCTGGTGCGGAGCGCGCGGCCGCTGCGATACCGCCGATTCGAGGACTGCGGGGACGTCCGCGGCGCGGGCCCCGGCGACTGTTCGCCGACCGGGGCTACGACTTCGACAAGTACCGCCGCCGCTGTGGAAGCGCGGCATCAAGCCGATGATCGCCCGACGCGGCGTCGCCCACGGTTCGGACTCGGCAAGGTGCGCCGGGTCGTAGAGCGCGCCTTCGCCTGGCTCCACCAGTTCAAGCGCCTCCGCACCCGCTACGAGCGACGAGCCGGTCTCCACCAGGGACTACTCGACCTCGCCTGCAGCATCATCTGCCTCCGGCGCCTTCGAAAGTCATTCTGAAACGATCAGTAAACCCGCTGGTCAGGCGCGCGGGGCGCATGGTAGGCATACCTCCTGTGATGATCATGGGGGATACGGTCCTCGGGCTGGAACAGCTGCACCGCACCTACGGGACCGGCCCGGAGGCCGTCCACGCGCTGGCGGGAGTGGACGTGGGCTTCGCCCGCGGGACCTTCACCGCGGTGATGGGCCCATCCGGGTCGGGCAAGAGCACCCTGCTGCAGTGCGCGGCGGGCCTGGACCGACCGGACTCGGGGCGGGTGGTGCTGGACGGCGTCGAACTCGGCCGGCTGACGGAAACTCAGTTGACGGTGCTGCGGCGGGATTTGCTCGGCTTCGTGTTCCAGGCGTTCAACCTGGTGGGTTCGCTGACGGCGGAGCAGAACGTCGGCCTGCCGTTGCGGCTGGCGGGTCGGCGGCCGGACCGGGCCGAGGTGGAGCAGGCACTGGCCCAGGTCGGGCTCGGGCACCGGACCGGCCACCTGCCCTCCCAGCTCTCCGGCGGCCAGCAGCAGCGGGTGGCCATCGCGCGGGCCCTGATCACCAGGCCCAAGGTGCTCTTCGCCGACGAGCCGACCGGCGCGCTGGACAGCTCCAGCAGCCGCGACGTACTGGCCCTGCTGCGCTCGCTGGTGGACCAGGAGGGCCAGACCACCGTCATGGTGACCCACGACCCGGTCGCCGCCGCGCACGCGGACCGGGTGCTCTTCCTGGCCGACGGCCGACTGGTGGACGACCTGGCGGCGCCCACCGCGCAGCAGGTCGCGGAGCGGATGACCACCCTCGAAACGGCGCCGGGGGCCACCACGCAGCCGTTGCCCGGAACCGCCGCGCAGCCGTTGCCCGGAACCGCCGCGCGGTCGCTGCCCGGGGCCGATGCGGGAGCGGCCCGGTGAGCTCCCTGCTGACCCTGCTGCCGGTCGCCTCGGCGAGCCTGCGCCGCCGCCGGGCCGCCTTCGCCGGCTCGTACCTCGCCCTCACCCTGGGCGTCACCCTGGTGGCCACTACCGGGGTGCTGCTGAACGACACCATGGGCGACGACTCCCCGCTCGGCGCGCCATCGCTGCACAAGGTGCTGACATTCGCCGCCGCGATGGCCGCCTTCGTCGCGGTCTTCGTGGTGGCCAGCACCTTCGCCTTCGCCGTGGCACAGCGCCGCCAGGAGACCGCACTGCTGCGCGCCGTCGGGGCCACGCCCCGTCAGATCCAGCTGCTGGTGCTGGGCGAGGCGCTGGTGATCGCGCTGGCCGCCGTGGTCTCGGGCTGCCTGCTCGCGTTGCCGGCCGCGCCGGTGCTGGCCGCCTGGCTGGTGGCCCGGGGCGCCGCCCCGGCGGGCTTCACCGCGCAGCCCGCTCTGGCACCGCTGCTGGTGGCGGCCGCGGTCGGCCTGGTGGTCGCGCTGCTCGGCGCCGCCGCCGCCTCGCTGCGGGCCGCCCGGGTGCGCCCGGTCGAGGCGCTGGGCGAGGCCGCGGTCGACGGGCGGGTGATGACTCCGGTGCGCTGGGCCTGCGCCGTGCTGCAGTCGGTCGGGCTGCTGGCCACCGTCGCGTTCTACCTCTGCGCCCCGCTGCTGCCCTCGGCCCCGGGCAGCGGCGGTGGCGGCCAGGTCCAGGACCCGCAGTTCGCCACCCAGTGGGTGATGGCGATCGACCTGATGGCGATCGTCTCACTCAGCCTGTTCGCCCCGCTGCTGGTGCCCGTGCTGGTCCGGTTGCTGACCTGGCCGCTGCGCTGGACGGTCGGCGCGACCGCGCTGCTGGCCCGGCAGAACGCACTGACCTCGGTGCGCCGCACGGTCTCCACCGCGACCCCGGCTTTCCTGGTGATCGCGTTGACCGGCACGGCTGTGGGCAGCACCGCGGCCTTCGCCGATGCGATGACCGCCCAGGGCCGGGCCGCCACGGCCGCCCGCTACGTGCTGCGCCCCGGCACCGCGCCGCTGCCCGCCGACGCCGCGCGGCAGGTTACCGCCGCCGAGCCGGGCCTGCGGGCCACCGCGACCACCTCGGTGGTGATCACCGGGCTGGGCGCCGACGCCGCCTCGTTCGCCGACCGGTCCCAGGACTCCGCCGCCTCGGTGCCCTCGGCCGCCCTGGTGGTGGACGGCGACCTGGCCACCGCCTTCGCGCTGCCCGTGGTGCACGGCACCGCCGCCGACCTGCGCGGTCAGAGCCTGGCCGCCGCCACCGACCAGGCGGCTGCGCACGGCTGGCACTTGGGCGACCAGGTCCGGCTGCGGCTGGCCGACGACACGGTGCTGACGCTGCGCCTGAGCCTGGTCTACCGCACCCAGCTGGGCCTGGACGAGGTGCTGATCGCGGGCGACGCGGTGGCCGGTCACCTGGGCGGCACCCGCCCCGACGCGGTCTACCTGAGCGCGGCGCCGGCCGCACCGCTGCCCGGTGCCGTCCTGAAGGACGCCCAGCGGCCGGGCCCGGATCCTGGTGCCCGCTACTCCTGGATCGCGACGACCACGATCCTGGGCCCGGCGCTGGTCTACGCACTGCTCGCGATCGTCAACACCATGGTGATGTCGGCCGCCGACCGGCGGCGCGACTTCGCAGTGCTACGGCTGGCCGGCACCGAGCGCCGCCAGGTGCTCGGGATGGTCGCGCTGGAGGCACTGCTCGTGGTGGCCACCGCCGCCGTGCTGGGGCTACTGGTCACGGCGCTCACCCAGGTCGGCACGACCGCCCTGATCGACCGGCGGATCCTGGCCGGGCAGGCCGACGTGGCCCTGCAACTGCCCTGGCTCCCGCTCGGCGCGGCCGGCCTGCTGTGCCTGCTGCTGGCGCTGGCCGCCAGCCTACTGCCGAGCCGCCTGGCGCTGACAGAACCGCGCCGGGCCTGACCGGCCGTCACCCCTGGTCCGCGGAAGTGCGCGGACGCGGAAGCCGGGCGGGCCCCCGTGGGGTCCGCCCGCCGAAGCACACCTCGCCTGGGGCGCTGTCACCCTGATGATCCGACGCCTCACCCGCACAGGCAGGGCGCCCACGCAACCCGAGGTCAGGCTCGCTGCATGGGGGGATCGGCTGTAGTGCCCATCGCGCAGCCGAGCGGCCAGGGACCGGTCAGCGGGCAGTGGTCGGCTCGAGCAGTCAGCAGTCCGTTGCCCGCCTGCGCCGTCCAGTCGAAGGACTTTCGGACTGCCGCCCTCAGGGGTTCTTCCGTCTGCGCAAGCTGGTGTTCAAGGGCGCCGGCCCCGATTTGTTCCGGGTGGCGGCAGGTGCGGGATCGCGTTCTGCACGTCGTTGAGTCCCTGGGCGGTCATGGCTTCCAGGGCCTTGCTCGCTTCGGCGCGTCCGGGCGCGGTGGGTGTGCGGAAGTGCGGGACAGCCGGGCCCGGGACGAGCGCGTCAGCGCCTGCACATCCGAGCAGGGAAGGGTTGTCAGTGGAGCTCGGACCGCGTTCAGTTCGGCCCGCTGACCCGCGGGGACCACGTGCTGCACGAGACCGTCTCGGTGCCCGACGGCAACCCGCCCGGGAACTACGAGGTCATCGCCCAACTCCTGATCGACGGGTGCAACCAGCTCACGGAGATCACGTCGGGCCCGGTGACCGTCTGGGCCGGCGCCTTCCCGGCCAAGGCCCCTGCGCCAGTGCCCAACAGCGGTAGCAGTACCCGCAAGGCGAGTCCGCGGTCGACCGCCACCGGCACCCCGGCTTCGGGCCCGTCCGCCGATCCGGCACCGTCCTCGCCCTCGGACTCGCCGTCACCGTCGCCGTCCGCGAGCCCGACATCCTCGCCCACGCCGACTCCGAGCGCCTCGCCGACCGCGGTCGACTCGCCCAGCGCGCCCGTGCAGCCCTCCGCGGCGCCGCTGGTGGCCTCGCCCGCTGTGCACAGCGACTCCGCGCTGCCGTGGGTGCTCGGCGCGGTGGCCGCCGTGGCGACAGGCGCCGTGTTCGGGTGGCGACGGCGCCGTCCGGCCCGGGCGGCGGCCGAGCCGGCTGGGCCGACCCCGGCTGGTGAAACGGTGGTCCTGCCGGTGGCGGCCGCGCAGGACCCGACCGAGGCCGTCCCCGCCGCGGAGGAAGGCACGCCCGACAGGCCCGGCCCTGCCGTGGACTGACACGGTTTCGCCGAGGCGTTCGCAGTGCTGCGACCCGAAGCCGAGGACTGGTTCCTCGCCCGGGCCCTGGTCGACGTCGCCGACGCCGCCGGCCGGGATGAGGAGACCGCGACGCTGTTCGGAGGCTCGGATCGCGGCCGCGGTCCCGGCCTGCGACGACCCGAACTGCCCCCGGCTGCGCCTGGAGCCGTGCAACGCCTTCGACCGGCTCGCCGTTGTCCGGGAGCGCCGGGGCCGCATCGATGAGGCGATCTTCCTGCTGGGCCGCCGAGAAGCCACCTCGGTGAACGGCGCACCCGCGAGGGCCAGCTGAGGTCGGACACGCCCTCGAACAGACCCTCCTACCGCAAAGATCCCGCCCGATCGGAACGATCGGGCGGGATCTCGTGACTCCTCACGAGTCTGACTCGTGAACAGGCAACCGGTGCACGGTCGGCGGATCAGGGCAGGTGAGCGGCGTCCACGTTCTTCGCCCGGAGCGCCAGCGTCAGCGGCTTGGCCTTGGCGGCGGCCACGGTAACGGCGCGGGCGTGGTGGAAGCCGTCGGCCCGGTTGAGGCCGTTCTTGGCCCAGACCGAGGAACCGCACCACGGGCCGAGCAGCCGGAACTGCTCCAGCGCCGCCCCGTGCATCCCCGCCCGGCCAAGGTAGTAGGCCAGCAGGTGGCGCAGTGCCGGCAGGTGGTCGTCGTCCTCACGGACCGCGGCGAGTGCGGTGGCGACCGCCGCGAGCCGCTTCTTGGCGGCGTACCCCGAGGGCGGGTTGGAGCGGCGCGCCTCGAGCTCGGACAGCGCGTGCAGGTAGATACCGGCCAGCGGGCTGCCCGCCGGGGCGTTGTCCATGGCGCGCCGGGCGAATTCCAGCATCTGCTTGTTGGACCCGAACCACTTGGCGCACCAGTACTGCATGCCCTGCCAGTGGCCCTCGTAGTGGTGCGGGGCGCGCGCGACCAGCTCCACCCACAGCGTCCAAAACCGCTCCGGCTTGTACTGCGCGCCGCGCGCGGCCGTCACCATGACCACCCACGGCCCCGGGTTCTGCGGGTCCAGCAGCGCGGCCCGCTGGGCCGCCTCGATCGCCGCCGGCAGCAGGGCGCGGAACTGCGTGATGTTCTCTTCCGGGGTCTCGTTGGCGTAGCCGCGACCGCGGACCTCCCAGGCCCTGTTGACCATCCGGTCCGCTTCCAGGGTGGCCGCGTCGCAGTTGTTGGGGTCCTCGGCGCGCCAGGTGGTCAGCCAGGCGTCGTCCTCGCGGGCGATCGAGCGCAGGAGTTCAAGGCGTGACCAGTTCTCGTCCCAGTCCTGGCCCGCTGCCGCGATGTAGGCGGCGGCCGGGCGCCAGTCGCCGGCGAAGGCGGCGTCCGCGATGGCCTGGCACTCCTGGCGGACGTGGTCGGGCGCGGGCGGGCCGGGCCGCTGCGGGTCGAGGACGTCGCGCGGAGCCAGACCGTAGGCGGCCGCGTCGAACGGAACCGGGGTCCAGGTGACAGCCGGCGTTTGGGCTGGCCGGCTGCCGCGACTGCGGAGGAAACGTGCTACGACGATGACTATGAGAACGGATATAGGAAGGAAGTGTGCCACAGGTGAGGATCATGATGGGTCGGGCGGTGGGAACGCAACGCAGTACTTGGAAGGAGGAGCGAGGCAGTCCACAAGGCGCCTGTCGTCAACAGCCTTCTCGGCGAGGCGGAGCTGCTGATCGACGTGGGAGCACTGACTCTTGAAACGGTCGGCCCCTGCCAAGCCCTCGATCACTGCCGACGGTCGCTCGAGTTGGCTCGGCAATACGGGCGGCCGCTCCGGACAGCCAGGGCCCATGAAGGCACGGCACGCTGCCACGTACTCCCCGGAGACCGCGAAACCGCCCTGACGCGCATCCGTGCAGCCGTCGGATTCTACGAAGAAGCTGGTAGCCGTGACGTGGATGAAGCCTGCATTCACGAACACCCTGACCTCCCCGCCGGCAAGCCGGCCGTGAAGCGGGGCCTGCTGGTGGCGTTACGGTTTGAACTGGGGTCTGGCCCAGGTTCTGTGAGCCGTGACGCTGGGTGACGGATTGTCGGGGTTGCTGGGGTCTGGAGGTCGTCCGGATCTCGCCGGTGCGGTGTCGCGGATGGCTGACTGTCGGCGGCTGTGTCGCAATCATGGTCGTGGCTCGGCGCGTTGCTGTTCCCGTCGCTGCCCCAGGTGGAGGTGGTTGGTGTCGAAGTATCCGGGCCGGCGGTGCGGATCGGTGCCCGGGTGGCCACCGCGGGTGCGGTCTGTCCGGGCTGCGGCGCATGGTCGGAGCAGGTCCACGGCTCCTACCGGCGCTTCCCGTCCGATCTGCCCAGCTGCGGCAGGCCTGTGACCTTGGCGTTGCTAGTCCGCCGGTTCGTCTGCCTGGAGGGGTCGTGTCCGCGCCGGACGTTCGCTGAGCAGGTGCCAGGGCTGACGCGCCGGCACGGTCAGGTGACCGAGCGGCAGCGGACGGCGGTCGCGGGTCTCGGCCTGGCGCTCGCGGGCCGGGCCGGCGCGCGGATGTCCGCGCTGCTGGGCATCCGGGCCGGCCGCAGCACGCTGCTGCGACGTGTGATGGACCTGCCCGACCCCGACACCGGGGTGCCGACCGCGGTCGGCGTGGATGACTTCGCCCTGCGTAAGGGCCATACCTACGGCACCGTGATCACGAACTCGGTCACCCACCAGGTCCTGGACCTACTGCCCGAGCGCGACGCCGCCGTGCTCACCCCGTGGCTGGCCGGGCATCCGCAGATCGAGGTGATCTGCAGAGACCGGGCCTCCGCCTACGCGGAGGCCGCCACTCATGCGGCGCCCCAGGCCCTGCAAGTGGCTGACCGGTACCACTTGTGGGCGAACCTGGTCCGCGCGATCGAACGCGTCGTCACCGCGCACCGCGCCTGCCTCCACGCCCAGCCCGCGCCACCGGTGCCGGAGCCGCAGTGGGAGACGCCGCTGCCCGGCACCAGCGGCGAAGAGCTGCCGGAGCCGGCTGGGCAGCTGGCCGATCGCCGCCGCGCCAACCACGCCCTGGCGCACGAGCTCCTGGTCGGCGGGATGAGTCAGCGCGAGGTGGCCCGTCACCTGGGCTGGAGCCGTAACACCGTTCGCCGCTATGCCGGCGCGGCGCGGTGGCAGGACATGAGGCAGGGACCTAAGGCTCCGCGTCGGCCAAGCTCGACCCCTACAAGCCCTACCTGCTGCGTCGTTGGGAGGAGACCGGCGGCAAGATCAGCGGGATAGCGCTACTGGGTGAGATCACCGCCAGGGGCTACCGCGGCGGCTACACCCAGTTCGCGACGTGGAAGCAGCATGAACTCCAGGCCCCGGACGGCCCGCCACCCCGGCCGCGGCCGCCTACGGTCCGCGAGGCCACCGACTGGCTCACCCGCCATCCCGACGGCCTGACCGCCGACGCGGAACTGCAGCGCAAGGCGCTGCTGGCCCACTGCCCCGAACTGGAGATCGCCGCCGGCCTGGTCCGGTCGTTCGCCGAGATGCTCACGCTGCTGGACGGCGAGCGGCTGCCCGAGTGGATCACCACCGCGACGACGTCCGGGCTGCCCGGGATCAGCACCTTCGCGAACGGCCTGAACAGTGACTACGACGCTGTGGCAGCCGGACTGACGACCCCGTGGAACTCCGGCCACGTCGAGAGCGCCGTGAATCGCATCAAGATGCTCAAGCGCCAGATGTTCGGCCGCGCGGGCTTCCAGCTCCTTCGCAAGCGTGTCCTCTTGGCGTGACTTCGCGTCGCTGTACCGCGAGCGCCGAGGCCAGCAGTGATCACGGCTCACGGGGTGTCGGCGCACAGCGTCAAGTGACGCAGCGTCGTGTATGCGAGGTATCCGTGCCATGTGTCCACCGTCGGAACCTGGCGGGCGAACTGCTCGTAGGGAGTGTTCCCGTCCAGCACGCCGGTCAGCACTTCGCCATCTTCGCTTCCGGCTCGCTGTGCGGCGCGGGTGCAGGCCATCAGGGCGGCGCCGACCGCCGGGTGGGATGAGCCGTGGGAGTCGGCCGGCCAGTCGATGGGCCGTACCACCTCCGGTCCCAGCCAGGCGGCCAGGACATCCGCCACAGTGCTCCACAGCTTGAACGGGCTCAGCAGGTGCGGTGTCTGGGCTATTCCGTCCGGTCTGGCACCGCTCGGTCCCAGGAGTTCAACGAGAGGGCGATCGAAGAGGGCCCGGGCGTCTCGGTCGAGGTTATCGGTGCTGTTGCTTGTGTGAACCAGGTTGAAGACGGGGTTCAGGGCCCCGAAATCGCCGCGCAGAGTGCCCGGTCGGGCCCGGTGGGGAAGGGCATCCCCTGTGAAGTGGCCCGCGAGCTCGGCTGCAGCCGACCTTTCGCCCGAGGACCGGCTGCCCTCCCGCTCCAGGAGCAAGGCGTGCACCGGCCCCAAGCCGTAAAACACTGCGCTCAGCTGCCGATCGATGCGGCCTCCGGAGTGGGTATCCGCGTCGAGGATGAGTTGGTGCTCCGGGCTCAAGACCAGCTCCCGGAAGCCGCGCAGCTGGTAGCCCTGGTCGCGGGTCCAGAGGGAGATGAGCCGAGTGAGGTGCTGAGCCACGCCGTCTGGTTTGACTATGAGAAGGGCGAAGCGGTCCGGTTCGAGCAAGGAGGACTCCTGTGCGAGCACGGTCTCATGGGCGCTCTGACTGTACTTGGAGTCCAGGCCAAGCCAATTCGTCACTCTGCGTGGCCATCTCACGGAAGTTGAGCCAGAACCTTGAACTGGCCCCACTCTTCCGGCTTGGGTTGGCCCCACTCGAAGCGTTCGGCGCGGTCTCTTCCGGCTTGAAATGGCCCCAGCTTCAGGTCTGAGAGGGCGGAATGAGAGCTGTTGTCCGTTCTGTCGTCGCCTGAACGTGTGGCCTTGCTGCACTGCCGCCGGTCACGGGGCGACCGGCATGTTGAGGGGTGCGTGAGTGACCGCAAGCCCTACAAGAGCGACTTGTCCGAC
>NZ_JBHYKG010000315.1:0-9661 GCF_042741245.1 Kitasatospora sp. NPDC058965 | reverse complement strand
GGGGCCGGCGCCTGGGCGGGGGTGCCCGCGCCCGGGTTGAGCAGGCCGGTGGTCTGCGAGACCGGGCCGCCGACCGCCGGCGCCTTGCTCAGGCTGCCGGTCAGGCCACCGGTGTCCGGCAGCGCGCCGGTGGGGAGCGCGCTGAGACCGCCGGCGGCGGCCGAGGCGGTCCCCGCGGCGGCCGCCGCGATGGCCAGGCCGAGCGCGGCGGTACCGGCAGCCTTGAGAGTGGCCTGCTTCATGAGTGCGTCCTCGTGTCCTCGTCGGTCCGGTGCCGGGCAGCCGGGGGCAACCCACGGGTGTGCCGCCGCACCGGTGTCAGCAGTGACTGGCCCACCGTAGACACTCGGCCGGACGCGGACCAAAGACGGCTAATCCCTGGGAGTGAACCGTCATACCGTATGAGCGAACGGATGTGACGATTCGTCAGCACCTCCCGGGATCAGGCCGCGCCGCCGAACAGCCACTCGGACCTGAGCTCCGCGTACCCCGGCTTGATCACCTCGTTGATCATGGCCAGCCGCTCGTCGAAGGGCAGGAAGGCCGACTTCATCGCGTTGATGGTGAACCACTGCATGTCGTCCAGCCCGTAGCCGAAGGCCTCGACCAGGTGGGCGAACTCACGGCTCATGCTGGTGCCGCTCATCAGCCGGTTGTCGGTGTTCACCGTGACCCGGTACTTGAGCCGGGTGAGCAGGCCGATCGGGTGCTCGGCGTAGGAGCTGGCGGCCCCGGTCTGCAGGTTGGAGGTGGGGCACATCTCCAGCGGGACCCGCTTGTCGCGCACGTAGGCGGCGAGCCGGCCCAGCTGCACCGAGCCGTCCTCGGCCACCGTGATGTCGTCGGTGATCCGCACGCCGTGGCCGAGCCGGTCGGCGCCGCAGCACTGCAGCGCCTCCCAGATCGAGGGCAGGCCGAAGGCCTCGCCGGCGTGGATGGTGAAGTGGTTGTTCTCGCCCTTGAGGTAGTCGAAGGCGCCCTGGTGGCGGGTGGGCGGGTAGCCGGCCTCGGCGCCCGCGATGTCGAAGCCGACCACGCCGTTGTCGCGGTGGCGGTTGGTCAGCTCGGCGATCTCCTGCGAGCGGGCCGCGTGGCGCATCGCGGTGATCAGGGTGCCGATCCGGATCCGGTGGCCGGCCGCCCGGGCGTTGGCCTCGCCGAGGCGGAAGCCCTCCTGCACCGCCTCGACGACCTCGTCCAGGGTCAGGCCGCCCTCCAGGTGCTGCTCGGGGGCGTAGCGGACCTCGGCGTACACCACGCCGTCGGCGGCCAGGTCCTCGGCGCAGTCCGCGGCGACCTTGATCAGCGCCTCGCGGGTCTGCATCACGGCGCAGGTGTGCGCGAAGGTCTCCAGGTAGCGCTCCAGCGAACCGGAGTCGGCGGCCTCGCGGAACCAGGTGCCCAGCTTGGCCGGGTCGGTGGTGGGCAGGCCCTGGTAGCCGGTGGCGGCGGCCAGCTCGACGACGGTCTCGGGGCGGAGGCCGCCGTCCAGGTGGTCGTGCAGCACGACCTTGGGAGCGCGGCGGATCTGCTCGGCGGTGGGGATGCGCGGGGCCGTGGTGCCCGCGGGGACAGAGGTCTGCTTCTCCATTGCGGGAGTGTAAGGCCTACGCGCGTAGATTCCTAACGGCCACACCCGCTTCCGGCGAGCTTCACCCTCGGTCCGTCCGGTCGCCGCCGCGCCCGCGGCCGGGCGTCACCCGTGGTCCAGCAGCCGCCCGCGCCGGGACAGCGCGTAGTCGCGGAAGGCGGCGGCCGGCGCGGTGAGCGGCCGCCCGGACAGCCAGGCCAACCCGATCACCCGCCGGGTGCGCGGCGCGGTGACCGTCAGGTCCACCACCCCCGGGCGCGGCACCAGCCCCGGCGGCAGCAGCGCCACCCCGAACCCGACCGCGACCAGGCCGCGCAGGGTCTCGGCGTCCTCGCCCTCGAACGCGATCCGCGGGGTGAACCCGGCCTCGGCGCAGAACTCGTCGCTGATCGCCCGCAGCCCGTACCCGGGCGCCACCGCGACGAACGGCTCCTCGGCCACCTCGGCGAGCCGGATCCGGCGCCGCCCCGCGAGCCGGTGGTCGGCCGGCACCGCCAGGTGCAGCACCTGCTCGTCCAGCGGACGGGCCGTCAGGTCCGGGTCGGCCGGGATCGGCGAGACCAGGCACAGGTCCAGCTCGCCGGCCCGCATCCGGTCCTGCATCGAGGCCGAGTAGTCCTGCACCAGCTGGAACCGGACCCGCGGGTGCTCGGCCCGGAAGCCGCGCAGCAGTGCGGGCACCACGTCCGTCCCCAGGGTGTGGAGGAACCCGAAGGCCACCCGCCCGGTCTCCGGGTCGGCCTCGGCCCTGGCCGCCTGCGCCCCGCGCTCCAGCTCCGCCAGCGCCCGCTCGGCCGAGTCCAGCAGCAGGCGGCCGGCCCGGGTCAGCCGCACCGCGCGGCCCTCGCGCCGCAGCAGCGCGACGCCCAGCTCCGCCTCCAGCCGGGCGATCGCGCGGGACAGCGTGGGCTGCGGCACGCCCAGCTCCTCGGCGGCCCGGGTGATGTGTTCGAGCCGGGCCACGGCGGCGAACCGGGCGAGTCGGGGAGCCAGCAGGGCGGCGGTGGATTCATGCAGCACAGTATGGATTCTCGCTCATTCATGCATTGGACGCATCGAACGGGCCGGGGCTACGTTCGTGTCATGCCTGCTGCCGATACCAGGGCATCCGCCGCCTCGGATGCCCTCGCCCCCGATCTGAGGCTCCGCCCCGGCCACCGCGACTTCCGCCGCTCCAACCTCGCGCTGTTCGCCGCCGGGATCGCCACCTTCGTCCTGCTCTACTCCACCCAGGGTCTGCTGCCGCTGCTCTCCGCCGACCTGGACCTGACCCCGGGTCAGGCCAGCTGGACCGCCAGCGCCGCCACCCTCGGCCTGGCCCTGGCGCTGCTGCCGGCCAGCGCCCTCTCCGACCGGTTCGGACGCACCGCGGTGATGACCGCCTCGGTGCTGGCCGCCTCGGTGATCGCGCTGGCGCTGCCGTTCGCCCCCGGGCTCGGCACCCTGGTCGCCCTGCGCGCCCTGCAGGGGGCGGCGCTGGCCGGACTGCCGGCCACCGCGATGGCCTACCTGGCGGAGGAGGTGCACCCGAGCGCGCTGGCCTCGGCGATGGGGCTGTACGTGGCCGGCAACAGCATCGGCGGGATGGGCGGGCGCCTGGTGGCCGGCTGGGCCGGGGCCGCCTGGGGCTGGCGCTGGGGGCTGGCCACCTCGGCCCTGCTGGCGCTGGCGGCGGCGGGCGCCTTCCGACTGCTGATCCCCCGGGCCCGGCACTTCCGGCGCACCGCGGTGGACGCCGGGGCGTTGGCCCGCACCGTCGGCCGGCACCTGCGCGATCCGCTGCTGCTGCGGCTGTACGCGCTCGGGATGCTCTTCATGGCCGTCTTCGGCGCCGTCTACACCACGGTCGGCTTCCGCCTGATCGCCGCCCCGTTCCACCTGCCGGAGTCGGTGGCCGCCTCGATCTTCGTGGTCTACCTGGTCGGCACCGCCACCTCGGCCGGTGCGGGCCGCCTGGCCGGGCGCCTCGGCCGGCGCGGAGCGCTGTACGTCGCGATCGGCTGCACCGCGGCGGGCCTGCTGCTCTCCCTCTCCGCCTCGCTGGCCGGCGTCCTGCTCGGCCTGGTGCTGATCACCGCCGGCTTCTTCGCGGGCCACGCCACCGCCTCGTCGGCGGTGGGCCGCACCGCCACCCACGGCCGCGCCCAGGCCTCGGCGCTGTACCTGATCGCCTATTACCTGGGCAACAGCCTCGGCGGGACCCTCGGCGCCGACGCGTACCACGCGGTGGGCTGGCCGGGCTCGGCGGCGGTCGGTCTGACCGCGATGGCCCTCGCCGCAGGGGTCACCCTGTACGCCACCCGGCGCGCGGCGGCGGCCCGGCGGACGGCGGTGGCGAGCACCCTGGCAGCGTGACGCGCCGTGCGACCTGGCCCCGCCCCGGGCGCGGTCCGGTGCCGGCGGCCCGGCGGCCCCGGCAGCTCCGAACGGCGGCGCGGCGGCCGTTGGCACTGGGTACGCTGCCGGTATGAGCATCGACGCCGAGACGTTCGCCAAGCTCCGCGCCATCGCCGACCAGTTGCCGCAGGTCCCAGGACTCGGCGCCATAGAGATTGCTCATGGCCAGATCGTCATGATGATGTCGCCGGTCAAGCGCCACGAGCTCGCGATCCTCCAGGTCCAACGTCAGCTCAGCTCGCAACTCGCGGCCACACACCCGGGGTACATCGCCTACGCGGGGGCAGATCTGGAGGACAGCGGCCTGGGACGTCTACGACGACCGGATCTGATGGTCTTCCCGGAGGCGACCCTCCGCGGCGAGGAGGCTGCGGTGCTGCCGCACGAAGTGTTGCTGGCCGTGGAAATCGTGTCCCGCAGCAACCCCGAGAACGACTACGACGACAAGGTCCGCGACTACGCCGCGATGGGCATCCCGCACTACCTGCTGGTCGACCCGCGGGACGGCACCGGCATCGTGCACTCGCAACCCGGCTACACCTCCCGCGAGAAGTTCGTCTTCGGCGACCGGATCGCCGTCGGCCCCTGGACCATCGACACCGACTCGCTGCTGACCTACGCCGCCCCGTCCTCCTGACCGCATCGCGAAACCCCCTCGCCGCCCCGTGGCCACCTCGCTAGGGTCTGGACCACCTAGCGGGGAGGGGCGATGACGACCGCGACCAGGACCACGGGCGCGCCGGCCGGCAGCATGGCCCGGATCGCCGACGCCCTGCGCGGGCGCAGCTTCCGGTGGTGGTTCCTGGGGCAACTCACCTCCGCCTCCGGATCGATGACGCAGGCGGTGGCCGTCTCCTGGTTCGTGCTCGCGCAGACCGGGAACGCCGAGTGGCTGGCCGCCGTGACCGTGTGCAACTGGGGGCCGATGCTGCTGCTGGGCCCGTGGGCCGGGGTGCTGGTGGACCGGCTGGACCGGCGGCGGCTGCTGCTGGTCACCCAGGCGCTGTTGCTCGCCGTCGGCCTGACGCTCGGTCTGCTCGCGGTGTCCGGCCGGCTGAACCTCTGGCTGGTGCTCGGCGCCACCGTGCTGACCGGTGTGGTCACCACCGTGGACTCCCCCGCCCGGCAGGTCTACGTGGTGGACCTGGTCGGCCGGGAGGCGGTGGCCAGCGCGGTGGGCCTGTGGGAGGTGGCGCTGAACGGCTCCCGAGTGATCGGCCCCGGGATCGGCGGCCTGCTGCTGGCCACCAGCGGCCCGGCGGCCTGCTTCGCGGCCAACGCGCTCTCCTACTGCGCGCCGCTCTTCGTGCTCGCCCGGCTGATCCCGCCGAGCGGTGCGGAGCAGTCGGCCGGGACGAGGCCGGGCCACCGGGTGCGGGCCCGGGACGGCTTCTCCTACGCCTGGCGCACCCCGGTGATCCGGGCCCTGCTGCCGATGGCGGCGGCCAGCGGACTGATCTTCTCGATGAGCACCTCGCTGCCCGCCCTCGCCGTGCGCACGCTGCACCTGGGCGGCGGCGGCTACGGCGCTCTGATGGCCGCCTTCGGGGCGGGCGGGCTGGTCGGGGCGCTGCTCGCGGCGAGCCGTCCGTCACCGGACGGGGTGCTGGTGCGGTGGCTGGCGCTGGCCGCCGTCGGCTCGGTGCTGGCGGTGGCCTGGGCGCCGTGGGTGCCGCTCGCCTTCGCCGCGATGGTGGCCACCGGGGCCACCTCGATCTGGTTCATCGCCTGCGCCAACACCCTGGCCCAGCTGCGCACCACGGCCGAGCTGCGCGGCCGGGTGATGGGCCTGTGGGGCGCCTCGATCACCGGGACGCTGCCGGTCACCTCACTGCTGCTCACCTGGACCGCGCAGCACGTGGGCCCGCGCGAGGGCTTCTCGATCTCCGCGGTGGCGCTGGCCGGCGCCACCCTGCTCGGGTGGCGCGGCCTGCGCGAGTAGCGGGCGGGCTCAGCCGGCCTCGGTGAGGATCTTCAGGGTCGGCGGCCCGGCCAGCAGTTCGGCGGTGCGGCCCAGCGACTCCTGCAGGTGCGCGCTGCCCAGGTGCGCGTCGAGCGCGGCCCGGTCCGCCCACTCCTCGACCACCACCCAGCTCGCCGGATCACCCGGGTCCACGAAGTTCGTGTAGGACAGGCACCCCGCCTCGGCCCGACTGGCCGCCTCGGTCTTGGCCGCCTGCTCACGGAACTCCGCCACCCGCTCCGGCCTGACCTTCAGCACGGCGATCACATGGACCCGCTCGGACACCTGGGACTCCCCTCGTTCGCGATCCGACACCCGGTCAACATCCTGAGCCCGGCCCTGCTTCCCGACCGGAGGCTCCGGTCCGGTCACCGCCCCAGCCTGCGGAAGGCCGAGCGGGCCCAGGCGTAACCGAGGGCGGTCAGGCCCAGGCACCAGGCCACCGCCACCGGCCCGGCGCTGCCGATCCCGGCGCCCAGCAGCAGGCCGCGCAGGGTCTCGATGACCGGGGTGAACGGCTGGTACTCGGCGAACCAGCGCAGGCCGACGGGCATCGTGGCGGTCGGCACGATCGCGCTGCCGAAGAAGGGCAGGAACTGCATCGGCATCGGCAGGTTGCTGGCCGACTCGGGTGTCTTCGCGACCAGGCCGATCGCCGCGGCGATCCAGGTCAGCGCGAACACCAGCAGGGTCAGCAGACCGGTCGCGGCCAGCCACTCCACCACGCCGGCGGTCGGGCGGAAGCCCATCGCGAGGGCCGCCCCGACCACCAGCACGATGCTGGCCATGGTCTGGATCACCCCGCCGACCACGTGGCCGGTGAGGAAGGAGGCCTTCGAGATCGGCATGGTCCGGAACCGGTTGACGATCCCTTCGGTCTTGTCGGTGCAGACGCCGATCGCGGCGCCCAGCGAGCCCCCGGTGGCCGCCATCAGGATGATCCCGGGGGCCAGGTAGTCGATGTAGTGGCCGCCGGCCGCCTGACCGCCGATGCCGGCGCCGAGCGCGCCGCCGAAGGCGTAGTTGAAGATCAGCAGCAGGACCACCGGCATCACCACGACCGCGAAGGTCAGCGACGGGTAGCGCTGCGCGTGCTTGAGGTTGCGCCGCACCATGGTGGTGGAGTCGGCGAGGGCGTGGGACAGGCTGCTCATCGCGCGTGCTCCTTGCGGCCGGTGAGGGTGAGGAAGACGTCGTCGAGGTCGGGGGTGTGCACGGTGAGCGACTCGGCGCGCACTGCGGCGGCGTCCAGGGTGTCGAGCACGGCGCGCAGCGCGGTGACCGAGGCGTCGCCGGGGACGCGCAGCGCCAGCGCCTCGTCGTCCCGCGCCGAGGCGGCGAACAGGGCCGCGGCGGCGTCGAGTTCGGCCGGGTCGGCGAACCGCAGCCGCAGGTGGCCGCCGGGGATCAGCCGCTTGAGCTCCTCGGCGGTGCCCTCGGCGATCAGCCGGCCGTGGTCCAGCAGGGCGATCCGGTCGGCGAGCTGATCGGCCTCTTCGAGGTACTGGGTGGTCAGGAAGACGGTCACCCGCTCGCGCTCGACCAGGTCGCGGATCAACTCCCGCATCGTCCGGCGGCTGCGCGGGTCCAGCCCGGTGGTCGGCTCGTCCAGGAAGATCACCCGGGGCTCGCCGACCAGCGTCATCGCCAGGTCCAGCTTGCGGCGCATGCCGCCGGAGAAGGTGGCGGCCGGTGTGCGGGCGACCTCGGCGAGGTCGAACCGGTCGAGCAGGGCGGCCGCCCGGCGCCGGCCCTCGCGGCGCGGCAGGTGCTGCAGGTCCGCCATCAGGAGCAGGTTCTCCTCGGCGGTGAGCAGGTTGTCCACCGCGGCGAACTGGCCGGTGACGCCGATCGCGCGGCGCACCGCGTCGGGGGCGGCGGCCAGGTCGTACCCGGCCACCTGGGCCGCGCCCGCGTCGGCGGGGATCAGGGTGGAGAGGATCTGCACGGTGGTGGTCTTGCCGGCCCCGTTCGGGCCGAGCAGGGCGAAGACGGTGCCTTCGGGGATGTACAGGTCGATGCCGTCGAGCACCACCTTGTCGCCGTAGGACTTGGCCAGGCCGACCGCGCTGATCGCGGCCGGGAGTGCGCTGCCGGCGCCGGCGGGGGCGGTACTGCTGCCGATCGTGCTGGTCACGGAGCTCGCCTCTCGGGGATCGGGATCGGGGATCAGTGGGCGGGATCGGTGGGCGGTGGGCGGGGGCGGGTCAGGCGCGGTTGATCACGATGTCGCCGAGACCGGTGCGCAGCCGCAGCTCGACGGTCCGCTCGGCGTCCTGCGGGCCCTCGGCGGACCCGAGCGCGTTGCGCACGGTGCCCAGGCCGGTGGAGGCGTCCACCCAGGCCGCGGTCCGCTCCCGGATGCCGATCTCGATCTCGCCCATCCCGGTGTTCGCGACCACCTGGCCGCCGACCACCTCGCCGATCCGGACGGCGCCGTTCGAGGTCTTGGCCTCGACGTTGCCCGCGGCGCTGCCGATGGTGATCCGGCCGTTGGCGCTCTTGGCCACCAGCTGGCCGGCCACCTCGCGCACCGAGGTGTCGCCCATGCTGTTCTTCACCGTCGCGGCGCCGAGCAGCCGGCCGAGCTCGATCCGGCCGCCGCCGTTCACCTCGACGTCCCCGGTGGCCAGCTGCACCGTCACGTCCCCGTGCGCGGTGCGCAGCACGGCGGCCGCGGCCTCGTCCACCAGCAGGTCGCCGGCCGCGGTCTTCAGCCGGCAGTCGCCGAGCGGGCCCTCGGTGCGGAAGTCGCCCAGCGCCAGGGTGCCCTGCACCTCGGAACCGGCCGGCAGCTCGACGGTGACGTCCACCGAGCCGACCTTGCCGAAGGGCGAGCGGTTCTTCGGACCCTTGACCAGCAGCCGGCCGGCCGCGTAGCTGACCGTGGTCCGCTGGGCGTACTGCACGTCGCGCTCGCTGGCGCCGTCGGCCGGCAGCACCTCGACCACGGCGTCGGTGCGGGTGCTCGCGGTGATCCGCACCTTGGCGACGTCGAACTCGATGGTGGCGGTGACCGGTCCGGTGGTCTCGTACGAAGGCATGACTGTCCCGTCCTCTTGGCTCGTGAAGGTGTTCCCGCAGGTCAGGCGGGTGAAGGTGAGAGTGGCTGCGGTGCCCGGGGTCGCCCGGTCAGCGCACCCAGCCGGTGAAGGTCTGGCCGCCGCGGCGGCGGGTGGTGGCGCCGGGGCCGCGGTCGGCGGGCTCCAGCGCGGTGGCGACGGCGCGGACCAGCCAGGCGTTGACCGACAGGCCCTCCTGGCCCGCCGCGTCCTCCACCCGGGACTTCAGGTGGGCCGGCAGTCGGAAGTTGATCCGGGCGGTACCGGTCTCGTCCCCCTCGGCCGGTGGCACCACTGGCGCCACCGATGGCATCGAAGGCGCCATCATGGCACCGTCCGACACCAGGTCGGCCGGCGGCAACGACACCACGAACTCCGGGTCCACCCCGCGCAGCCGCACGTCCACCGAACCGGGCGCCAACTCCTGCGTCACCTCGCCCATCGCGGCGGAGAGCGCACCGAGCAGGGTCAACCGGGCCGCCGACTCCAACGGCGCCGTGAGCCGCTCGGCCAGCTCGCGGGCATCCTCCCCACCGGCAGCCGCGGCGACCGCGAGCTCCCGACGGAGGTTCTCGACATAGGGCGTGAGGTCCATGCCTCAAATATGGCACCACTATGGCGCCATGTCCAGCCCATATGGCGCCATAG